>JBEKTG010000277.1:0-5219 GCA_049516275.1 Candidatus Acidiferrales bacterium | reverse complement strand
GTAACCATGTCGCGATAGTTCACCACATCGGCCCGGTCCGAGAGGTGGCCGTGGCCCGGGATCACGTACGTGCCGCCTTCTTCGCCATACTTCGGCACGAGAATTTCAATCAGGTCATTGAGGGAATCGATGAAGCCCGCCACCGTCCCGCCATTCTCGGTCTCAATCACCGGGTAACTGGTGGTCGTAAAAATGTCTCCCGCGCTCACCACGTCCGACGCGCGAAAGAAAACAATCGAGTCCCCGTCGGTGTGAGCCGGCGGCATCTGGTAGAAAACCGCGGCCTCGTTGTTGTAGAGCTTGAAACCCTCGTTGCCGAAGCCGATCGCGGTCGTTTTGCCTGCCTGCTCTTCGGTCCGGTTCACGGTATTGAGGCTCGCGATGATCGTGCCTCCGGGCAGCAGCTTCAGGCGGCTCAAATCCTTCTCTTCTTCACGGGCAAAGCCCTGCGTCGCGTTGGGAAGCGCTCCGCCTGCCTTATAAAACGTGGCGTTTCCGCCCGTGTGGTCCGCGTCGGCGGTGGTATTTCCGAAAAACATGATCGGCAAGCTGGAGATTTTCCGGACGGTTGCCAGCAGCTCATCGCTGAATCGCGGAAGGCCGGTGTCCACGACGATTACATACTGCTCGCCCACCTGCACGGTGACGTTGCAGCCCGCGCCCACCAGCATGTACACGTTGCCGCGAACATGAAGCACGTGGATGTTCTTGGAATCGAAATCGGGTTCCTGGACCGCGGAAGTCCGCGCAGCGCCCATGCGCGCCGTGCCGCAAAAAATCATCACCGCCAGCCCAACAGCCCATCCCCAAGAGCCCGCCCTACGGAGCCGTTTCAAATTCATCTACCCGTCTCCGCGGACTCTTTTGGAAGCGGAGGCGGCACCGGCATCTTCTCCAGCTTCTTCTGATACTCCGGATACATTGTCTCCGCCCCGCCTCGCACTGCTTCGTACGGCACGCCTGTTCTTTGCGAATACTCGTTCAGCCACGGATTTTCCCCGGGTAGGTGGTAAGCGACCCACCCTTTCGGATGGTCGATTTCCACACTGGAAATGCAGAAATTCGGCGAAAGCTGGCGGCCGATATCCTGGATCCAATCCGAAGTGATGATGAAAGGCTCCGTCAAATAGACGGGATCCTCCACGATCGTCACCAGCGTCAGCGTAGTCGGGTAACGAATAAAGTACTCGGTGACGGTGGCCTTCTCGCTGCGCGCCAGGCCGTTGCGGCGGAAATAGCCTTCTTTCAGGTGAGTGGTTGTTACCTTCAACATGTCGCCCACCCACTCACCGGTCGAGAATCCCTGCCAGGTGTGCGCCGCCCACTCGGGCGGATGCGGACGCCCATCCATGTAAATGGTCCGTTCGGGAAGCATGTAACTGATGATCGTATGCCAGGCGGAAACACCCTGCGTCAGCGGATCCACGTCCGACCAGATGCGCATCTGCGACGGTCCGCGCGGCGCATAGTCCAGGGGATGCGCGTGGCACAAGTGTTCCACCATCGTCCACTGTTCGGCGTCCCAGGTGTCGGCCCTCATGCGCGTCGCGTCGTTGATCGGCAAACTCAGATAATCGCCGATGGCGACGTCGCCTCGCTCCGGCATGTCTTCGTGCAGATTTTCAGTCCACTCCCCCGCCAGATCGACCTGTGCGCGCAGCGGTGAGCCCGTGAGAGCCGCCACAAACATCAGCAGGAGCGGAAAACAGGCCCATCGCAAGCCACGGTGGCCGAGACGATTCGTGAGGTGCGTCATGTCTTTTCTCTTCCTATCGGGATTCCTGAGAGGGGGTTAACCGGCGCTCGACCGATACAAATGCAAGCGAACTCTTCCCCGGTGCGTCATCATAAACCACCCACAGGGAGGGAGCAAGGCACGTTGGAAGCCCTGGGAGCCTGATGAACAAGAGCGCTCAGCCGCAACCGGTCAATCGGAAGTGACAGCGAAACGTGACAGTTTGCTCTCTCTCAGAACGGTTGGACGTGTCGCGCAAAGAATGGGTTTCCAGCCCCCGGGAACGCCAATCTCCCGATTGGCGGGTTTAGACTTTGTCCTGAATCCCGCAAGTCCTGCCTGAGAGCCGCGCGGGTAACTCTAGTTCTTGGCAGATGAAGGCCCGTCTGCATTCGAAAGATAGAAGTAACCCACCTTGTTATTCGGATTCGTCCCATACCACATCCGTCCTTGCGAATCGCGGAAGAACTCGCGCATGGCAATTTCCGAGTGCGGCACGGGATATTCGACCACCTCTCCGGTTTTGGTGTCGAACCGCCCCAGCTCATCCATGTAGTGAGAGTCGTACCAGAGATAGCCGTCCGCATCGAAGCCCATGCTGTAGGGGGTGGGCGCCGGGCCGGGCAGCGTATATTCCTTGAACGTCTCCGTAGCCGGATCGAACCGTGCAATCTTCCCCGCGTTGAATTCGCCCACCCAGATCATCCCGTCCGGGCCGATTTCCATCCGCCGCGCGTAGCATTTGGGAGTGGGCACGGTCCACTGAGAAACCTTCATCGTTTTCCCGTCGACTTTGCCGATCTTGTTCGCTCCCGGTTGCGTGAACCAGACGTCGCCGTTTTTGTCCGGCTTCACGTCGTAAGCGATCTTCACTTCATCGAAGCGCGTGAATTTCCGCGTTTCGGGATCGAACTTCGTCAGCGGCTGCCCGCTACCCCACACGTTGCCGCTGGGGTCGAGCCGGACCGTGTGCTTGTTCCCGCCTTCGCCCATGCCTTCTTTCCCAGGGAGAAACGCATCCTGGTACTCAGTGATTTGCTTCGTATTAGGATCCCAGCGCCCGATCTTGTTCGAACCTTGTTCGGCCAGCCACACAGAACCGTCCGCCGCAGGCACAGCGGAGTGGATCGCTGCGGTTCCCACGTTGGGAACCTTGTAGTCCTGCATCTCGCCTGTTTTCGGATCGAGCCGCGTGATCATATTGTCGATCCCGAAATCGGGGATCCACACGGAACCATCTTTCGCCGGCGCCGCGCTGAACGGCATCCGGTTCGGCCCCGGCATGTCGTACTCCACGAAAACGATATTCGACGCCTCGCTGCTGAAAGGACGCACCGTGTCCTTGTAAGCCGGCATGTCGGCCGGCGATTTCGGCAGCACCGAGTCCGGCCCGAAAAGCGTGGTGAGATAGGAAGCGATGTCGCCCGCCTCCTGGTCGCTCACATTCGCCAGCGCGAAATGCATCGCCGTCCGCATGTAATCGACGCGGTCTCTCCAGCCCTCCTCGTCCCGCGTCATCGAAGCCATCCGCGTCTGCATCAGGTGGCAGGTCGAGCAGTGCTGGACGATCAGGTCCTTCCCTTTTGCTTGCGGAAGCAGCTGCTTCAGTTGATAGAAGGAAATGTCGTTCCAGCGAACGGCGCTCTTCTGCAGCGCAAAATCCAAGGACGCCTTCTGGTCCGCCGCCAGCTTCAGCCCCGTCCGCGGATCGGTGCGAAAACCCACGGCGCGCAACTGCACGCGGTAGTCGCCCGCGGGAAGATCCGGGATGCGGTACTCCCCGTGGCTGTCGGAAAGCACGATCGTCGTGATGTGCGATTTCGTATTCTGAGCCTCCACGAAAGCGCCCTGGAAAGGCGCTCCGTCCGCGCCTTTCACCGTTCCCGTGACCGTCGCCCCATAACCCGCGGAACCCAGCAAAGCCATCAGACTTGCCAGCGAGAGTAATCGAAAGTGTCCCCGCATCTTGATTTCCTTTTCCGCTCAACGCTCAATGCAAAACGTTCAGCGCGCGTTGTAAGTTTTGCTGAAAACGTTCCGCTGATTCGTCACCGTGAAAGTCCCGTCAGCCTGAGCCGACACCTTTATATAGTAGGCCTTGCCGTCATGCGTCGGACCGGGCGTGCCCGGAGCGGGCTGCGGCGCCGGGTCGATCGGCATCGCCGTAATGGGGTCGTCCATCGTGTTCGCGATGAACAATCCCGGCACGGTGTATTCCTGGCCGCCCAGAACCGAGAAATGAATTTCCCAGAGGTCCTCGAGGCCTGGCGAGCTAAAGAGCGTCTTCATAGTCGCAGGCGGCCCGCCTTTGCGCGGCCCGTCATTCATGATCATGACGCGCGGCCGGATCGCGTAAACCAGTTGAGGAGAGCTGGAGGCGGTCAGTCCGTGGTGGGAGACGATCCACAGATCGAGCACTCCAATCCGGTTGATCGGGCACATCAAATCGAATTCCTTGTTCCAGGTGAAGTCGCCCAGATGCGCCATCCGAAACTTGCCGAACGTAATGACGCTTCCCACCGACATCGTGTTCTCCACGCCGCCATCTTCGTCCTTGCCCTTGGGAACAAAACTCGCGCATTCAGGGTTCGGCGCGCCTGCGCCAAGGAGCGGTTTCTTGATCACTTCTCCCGCCGAACTCACGATGGTCCAGTCAAGGCCTCTCATCGGAAGCTTGTCGCCGGGTTTTGCGACGGTGTGCTTCGCCTCGGCATAGAGCGCGGGGTAGGTCTTGTTCATGAACTCATCGGTGCGCGCATTCTGCGGCTGGATGTTCGGGCCATGATCGACGAAATTGTGTACGGGAATCCGCGACGCCACGTCCGCCATGCCGCCGAAATGGTCGCCATGCCAGTGCGTGCTGATCAAATTGTCGATGTGGTTGAGCCCGGCGTCATGAATGGCGTCCAGGATGCGGTTGCCGTCCCGGTTGTTCGGCCCCCCACTCCCGGTGTCGATCAGCGTCGAGTCGCCCGAAGGCGCTACGAAAAGGGTCGAGTTCCCGCCCTCCACGTCAATCACGTAGATGTCGAAAGTCTTCCCAGCAGGCGTCTGCGCCACAGCCACCACCACCGAAAGCGCAAACGTAAGAAAAAATGCAATTGCCGCTCGCATCAAAAGTCTCCTCCACCAAAAAGAAAAGTCCGGACCAAGGCAGCCATCCTATGAGCCGCCCAAACCCCTGTCAACCGCTCATTTTCCCTGCCGCAATCGGTCGGCGCTTCAAATCTCACTCCCTGCCCCAGTCTTCCCAAAGCAATCCTTTCACCCTGCTGAACTCCTTCTGGTTGGACGTAACAAGCGTCAGCTTGTGTCGCACTGCCTGCCCCGCAATCAGCACGTCGTAAGCCCCGATCGGCTTTCCAGCAGCCTCCAACGCCGCCCGCACTTTCCCCGCTGCCTGCGCATCGCCATCCTCGAAGGGAAGCAACGAAACCGGCCCCGCGAAAAACGTTTGCACGCGCTTCGCATTTTTTTCCGGACG
>JBEKTG010000276.1:0-8609 GCA_049516275.1 Candidatus Acidiferrales bacterium | reverse complement strand
AAGCCCGTATCAAAACTGCTTCCATCCACCCATACGAGTAAGACATCGTTGTTCTACTGCGAGAAAAAACGAAGACCCACCCTCGAAAACCGCAAGGGTAGGGCACCCGCAAAGGCACTCGTCACCGGCGGACCGCTGCGGGGGTTACTTGACGAACACTTTTGGATCTACGGACATTCCGAGGCGGAGATAGTGGTCGCTGTTCTCGCCCGGCTCGAAGACGATCTTCACCGGGATGCGTTGCACTACCTTCACGTAATTTCCGGTGGCATTTTCCGGCGGCAACAAACTTAGGCGGGCGCCGCTTGAGCCGGAGATGCTGTCCACGTGCGCTTTGTAGGTGCGGCCGTTGGCATCGACTTTAATTTCGGCTCGCTGGCCTGGGCGCATGTATTTTAGCTGCGTTTCCTTGAAATTTGCGGTGACCCAGATGTCCGACAGAGGGACTACCGTGAACAACTGCTGGCCGATCTGCACGTTCATTCCTACTTCTGCGTCTTTCATTACGGTGCCCTCGATGGGGCTCATGATTTTGGTGTACTGCAGGTTGAGTTTGGCTTGCTCGAGGGCGGCTTGTTTCTGCTGCACTGTCGCTAGGGCGGATTGAGCGCGGGCGCGCGTCTGCGCTACCTGCTGGGGGCCGGTTTGCGAGGCTCTGAAATTTGCCTGGGCTTGGAGGACTTTGGCGCGCTGCTGGTGGATCTGCTGGTCCGCGGCAGCGGCGGAGGCACGAGCCGCGTTCACGGCGTCGGAGCTTGATTTCGCGGCGGCCACCGCCTGATCGTACTGCTGCTGGGAAATCTCCTGCTTGTCGACGAGCTGCTTGTAACGCATGAGGTCATTCTGAGCCTTGACGTCGTTGGCCTGGGCCTGGGCCAACTGCGCCTGGGCGGCATCGTACTGCTGCTGCGCCTGAGCCACCCCCGCCTCGGCGCTTTCGACGTCGGCTTGCGATGAGGACACCTGGCTCGTGGTATTGATCGAGGTGATGGGAACGTTGATGGTCAGCGATTGATAGGTGGCTTCGGCATCGGCTAGATCGGCCTGGGCTTTGTCGACGGCGACCTGATAATCGCGCGGGTCCATTTCGGCGAGAACCGCGCCCTGCTGAACGTACTGGTTATCGTCCACGTTGACCTTGATGATGTATCCGGTGACGCGCGCGCTGAGGGGCATTAGATGGCCGTCGATCTGGGCATCGTCGGTGGACTCATAACTCGCGAAATAGCGGTACAGGAAAAAGCCGCCGACCAGGAGCACGATAATCCCGACGATCAAAAGAGTGCGAGCGTACGGGCGCGTGCGGAAAAAACCCTGCCGGCGGGGCGGAGGCGGGGCGGAATGAGTCTCAGAAACGACGACATTTTCAGCCGGCGGGGCCGGAGGCGCTTCGACTTCGCTTCGCTGTGCCATCTTATTTTCCTTTGAAGTACTGCTTGACGCCCGCTTCGGCCGCACCCATGGCGCGAGCGAGCGAGATCTTGGCGTAGTTGTAGGAGTAGAGGCTCGAAATATAGTTCTGGTGGGCGGTGGCGACGGTTTCCTGGCTCTGCACCACCTCGACCGTGTCGGTTACGCCGGCGGCAAACCTGTCGCGCGACTGGGTCAGGGTCTGCTCGGCGAGATCGATGTTGCTTTGCGCGACGGTGACCAGTTCCGACGCGGATTCCAGGTTCAGCAAGGCGGTGCGAACGTCGGCATCGATCTGTCCGCGCAGATTGTCGAGCCGCTGGCGGCTCTGCTCGAGCTGGGCATCGGCTTGCAGAATTTCGCCTTTCACAGCGCCGCCGGTGAAGATGGGGACGTTGAGCGTACCGCGAACGTCGAAGACGCCGTGGTTGCTGTCAAAATGCTGGCCGGCAATTCCGTAGTCGGAGGTGAAAGAAAGCGTCGGATAGTAGCCGGCGACTGCGGCTTTGCGCGAGTATTCGGCGGCGCGCACATTGGCGAGCGCGGCCTGATAATCGGAGCGCGAGTCGTAGGCCTGCTTGAGAGCTGCGTCCACCGTGAGCATGTCGAAGGGCTGGTAGGGGGACTTGTCGGTGAGCTCGAACTGCTGGCCGGGAGCGAGGCCGATGGCGCGCGCGAGGGCCAGCTTCTGGATGGCGAAATCGTTTTTCGACTGGATCAGCTGCTGCTGCCGCGTCTGCAATTCCACGCGGGCGCGCAGGGCGTCGATGGCCGGCGAGGTGCCGGCTTTCACCTGATCGGAGGCCTGATCGTAGAGGGCCTGCGCCGTTTGGACCTGTGCGTTGACGGATTCGATCAATGCTTCATCCGCAATGGCCTGCAGGTAGGCGTAGCCCACGGTGAGGACGACGAGGTCTCGTGAATCCTTATAGGTGTACTCGGTGGATTTGACCTGTTGCTGCGAGGCGCGGGTCTTGTTGACGGCGCCCCAATCGAACAAGGTCTGGCTCAGGTCCGCGCGGGCATCGAAGTACGAGAACGGACCGACGACCGTCGGAATATTTACGCCCGGGATGTGAAACGAAAACCCGAACTCGGCGAGGTTCACCTGGGAAACGTCGGCGTAGGGAGCGAGGTTGACGTGCGGCAAGAGAGCGCTCAACTGCTGTAAACGCTGGCCGCGCGCGTTGGCGATATCCGCGCTGGAGAGCAGCAGGCCGAGATTCTGCTTCAAGCCGCGGTCGATCGCGTCCTGCAAAGACAGCGACAGTACTCCCGGAACGAGCTGGGAGGGAACGCTTCCTGAAAAGTTGACGCCCGAGGAGGGCGGCGCTGCTACAACGGGGAGTGCTCCCGCACTTCCACTTGGAGAGGGTGTTGCACCGCCCGAAGGCCCGGCACCCGGAGCATTCTGCGCCCGAAGGGTCTGCGTCGCCAGGGACAATAGAGCAACGGGAATGAAGACGAGCATGCTGTGACAGCGTGTCGCTTTCCAGAATCTCGAGGACCAACTCACTGACATTCCTCCCATCACTGTCGTCTAACTTGGATGAGATCCCACCTCGTGACGACTCAACTTCGTCGAGGCGTTTGGCCGTTCGTGCCGCCCATACTCCCCAGGGCACGCTGGTTTCTAACCGCCCTCACTGTGACGGCGGCGCAAGCGCCGGACCGATCAGGCCCCAGACACTTTCGGCGGTTTCGCGAAGGCCGGAATCGGGGATCAGGGCCCACGCAAGCGTCACGCCATGAAAAATCAAGATCGTCAGCCGGGCCATCTCGGCGGCGGGAAGATCGCGCCGGATCTCGCTCCGCTGCTGGGCAAGCGCAAACATCTCCGCCATCAGGCGGCGCGCTTTGCGAAGGCGCTTCTGAAGTTCCACGCGGACGGGCAAGCAAGAGGCATGAGCGGCGTAGATGGCGCGCAGGAGCGGGGCGCTTTCGGAGAAATGCCCGGCAAGGTGGGGAAATAATTGAAGAAGGTTCCCTTGCCGACGTCGGCGGCCTCGGTGATGGCCTCGACGGTGGTTTCCTGGTAGCCACGCTCTGCGAAGAGCTTCAACGCGGAGTGGAAAAGGCGGTCGCGAGTTTCGGTGCGGCGGCGCTCGCGGCGTCCGGCTGGGGCTTTGGACGGGCGCCGGACGATGGAAGTGATTGGCACGATATGACCAGTAACCATATAAGACTGTAAGTCAATTTTGGGGGGGAGGTCAATAATCCCCTAACCGGAGGATGACCTTCGTGCTTAAAACGACCCCACCCTTGTGAAACCCACAAGGGTGGGGCACCCGCAAAAGATCTTCCCTTCCGCGTTACTTGGAAAGATTCTTGGGGCTGTGAGTGGTGAGCGTGTCGATGAGCAGTTTCGCCGCGGGCGGAACCGGGACGGCATTGTGCAAGGCGATGTCTTTGGCTTCGAGTTCCTTGCCGTAGATTTTCTTGTTGCCGTCGTTATCGGGGCGGAGCGTGGAACCTTCCAGCGAAATGCCCGCAAAGAGGCCGCGGGCGCGGGAGTAGGTGAGCACTTCGGCGCGGAGGGTGACATCGGTATCGGCTTCGGCGTCGCGGCCTTTCGGTCCTGCCGCGGCAGACGCATCCGCTCCCAGCTTCACTTTGCTGTTGAGAATGGAACTCGCGCCACGGGAATTCATTACCAGCAGGACGAAGTCAGTGGCCTGGCCGCCCAGCTGAAATCCGAAGCTGCCGCCCTCGAGAGCCATCATGGTAGGGGCGCCCCAGGGGCCCTGGAAATCCTCGCCACTGCGGCACGTCATCGCGCCGCGGCCGTAGCTTCCGCCCACGATGAAGGCGGCTTTCAGCACGGACGGGATCACTATGACGCAATCGGCCTTGTCGAGGAGATTCTGGGGAATGTCGTCCGGGATATCGATGATTTCCTTCATGACTTCGCCTGAGTTCTGGAGCCGGTCTTCGTCCTTGTTGTCAGCACGGACTGGTGATGGTTGGATGAATGCGGTTGCGCCAATCAATAATGCGATCAGGGAAAAATGAGAAATAGTCTTCATGATGTGCCTCCTTCGGGCAACAATTCATCATAGGCGGTTTGGATGGATTGGCGCAACCGGGACCGCACGAGCCACTGGCGCGAGCCGGGATGCCCTATAATCTTGCGCGGGAGGGCGGCTTCGAGAATATGTTCGCTGATTTCAGGATGCTTCGGGGAGTTTGTGGAGGGGCGGCGTCAGTACTGACTCTGCTCGTCGTGGGCGTCTTTTCGTGTCCGCTGGCGGCGCAGCGGCCCTCCTCACCAGCATCCAAAAAGCAACCGGCGGTTGCTGTGCGGCAGGGCGAGCGCGCGGACGTTGCGAAATTCCGGACGCGAGTGGCGGAGATTCTTTCCGACGCGCGGGCGAACAGGGCCTACTGGGGGATATCCGTCGCGGACCGGGACAGCGGCCGCGTTCTCTATGCTCTGAACGACGATCACTTTTTTACTCCTGCTTCGAACGCCAAGATTTTCACCACGGCGCTGGCGCTTTCCGTTCTTGGAGCGGATTACCGATTTCATACGACGATCGAATCGAATGCGGCGCTGGGTAGCGATGGGCGGCTGGGCGGGGATCTGATTTTCGTGGGGCGCGGCGATCCCGATCTTTCCAACCGAAAATATCCTTATGAGAAAGGGAATTTGAAAGACGGCCCGGTGGACAAGGTTCTCGCGGAGATGGCCGACGCGGCGGTGGCGAAGGGACTGAAAGAGGTGGATGGAGATATCGTCGCGGACGACAGCTACTTTCCCTACGATCCGTATCCGGCGGGATGGAATGCGGGCGATTTGTTTTTTGGGTTTGGGGCGCCGGTGAGCGCGATCGCGTTCAACGATAACACTGTGACGGTGGAGATGCGGCCTGGCGCTATGCCCGGCGAGATTCCCGAGACGACCGTGCAGCCGGAGGCTGCAGTGAAGGAGTTGGAATTCGAACTTAGCACTGTTTCGTCGAGCGAGAAGGCGTCTTTTGCGGTGGTTCGCCAACCGGGTGAACATTTTATTTTGCTTCGCGGGGCGATTTCGCCGGGGCATGCTCTGATGAGAACCGATGTCGCGATGCTCGATCCGGCTGAAACGGCTGCGGGCGAACTCAAGCAATTGCTGGAGGCGCGCGGGGTGGTGGTGACAGGCGGCATTCGCGTGCGGCATGGCGCGCCGCCGTGGACGTCTGCTTCCGGCGATCCGATTCTCGCTCACCCCTCCTATCTGCGCGCTGCGGAGGGGACGCCGGGGGCGAGTCCGCTGGTTCTTGCCGAGCATGTGTCGCAGCCGCTGATTGAAATCGTGTGCATGACGAATAAGGTTAGCCAGAATCTTCACGCGGAAATTCTCTTGCGCGCGGTGGGCCGCGAGAAGTTCGGCGTGGGCTCTACGGCGGCGGGGCTCAAGGCCGAGCGCGATTTTCTGAAGGCGGCGGGAGTGGCGGATGGGGACGTGGTGTTATCGGACGGCTCGGGGCTTGCGCGGGACGATCTGGTGACGCCGCGCGCGGCGTTGGCCGTTTTGAGCTATGCGCTGCGGCAGTCCTGGGGTGAGAGCTTTCTTGCTACGCTGCCGGTGGCGGGAGTGGATGGCACACTCGAAAACCGGATGAAAAACACGCCGGCGGCTGGGCTGGTGGAAGCGAAGACGGGTTCGGCGGATCACGCGCGCGCGCTGTCGGGTTACGCTACGACCCGCGACGGCGAATATCTGGTGTTCTCCCTGTTCGACAACAACAATCCGCAGCACTGGTCCGATGCCACCGCGGCGCTCGATGCGATCACTGAGGCGATGGTGGAAATGCTGGGCACTAGGCGGCCGGTCAGTAAATAAGCAGCAAGTGAGACGGCGGCCAGGGCGGCTTGTCGTGGACTGATTTCCCGCGGGATATCAAGCTACAATTCTGAGTCGAGAGGATACGTGTCGCGTCCAGTCGAAGAGCTGCTTGAATTCAATACGCTGAAGGAGATCGTCAGCGGGTTCACGACTTGTGCGCCGGGGCGGCGCGCGACCGAAGCACTTGCGCCGGGCCAGAATGTCGCGCGGCTCGGCGAGGAGTTCGCACTAGTGGGCGAAGCGATGGCATTCCTTCGCGGTGGGGCGGAGCTTGGATTCGGTTCCCTCGTCGATCCGGAGGGATGGCTCGCGCGGCTGGGGATTCCCGGCTCGGTGCTTCCGAGCGCGGAACTGCTGGATGCGGCGACGCTGATGGAAAATGTTTCGCTGGCGCGGCAGACGTTCAAAGAAGATGCCGCGAAGCATCCTCTGTTGAGCGAGCGCGCCGCGGCGCTGGCGGATTTGCGGCACCTCGCAACGGCGATCCGGCGGGCGGTGCTGCCGAACGGCGAGATCAACGACGACGCCTCGCCGCAGCTCAAGCGCATCCGGGCCGGCCTGGTGCAGGCGCGCGAGAAAATCCAGCGTTCGCTGGAGGGCATTCTGCGCGGGCGCGGCGAGCCTTCCGGAGAAGACTACATCACGCTGCGCAACGAACGCTTCGTGATTCCGGTGCGGGCTTCGGACCGGCGGGCGGTGCCAGGTGTGGTGCATGCGGCGAGCGCGACGGGACAGACTGTGTTCGTCGAGCCGTTGGAAGCGATCGACCTTAATAACCGGCTGGTGCAGCTCTCGGAGGAAGAGGCTGTCGAGATCACGCGCATTCTGGAAGAGCTTACCGAGCGCTTGCGGGCCGATCGCGGGCCGCTGGAGGCGGCTGCCGGGTCGATTGCGCATCTGGATTCCGTTTTTGCGCGCGGGCGGTTTGCGCGGGAGTTCGACTGCGTGCTGCCGGAGTTTTCTTTCGGGAATTCGTTGAGGCTTGACGCGGCGCGAAATCCGGTGCTCGAAGCGACGCTGAGGCCGCAGGGGCGCAAGACGATTCCAATGTCATTGGCTTTGGGCGGGGCGGAGACGGTGATGGTCGTTAGCGGACCCAATACTGGAGGCAAGACTGTTTCGCTCAAGACGGTGGGGCTGGCGGCGCTGTCCGCGCAATCGGGGATTCCGGTGGCCGCGGACCAGGCGCAACTGCCGATCTTCGACAGGGTGCTGGCGGATATCGGGGACGAGCAGTCGATCGCGGCCGATCTCTCGACCTTTTCGGCGCATGTGCTGAATATCAAGTCCATGCTTGAGACGGCTACCGAGCATTCGCTGATTCTGGTGGATGAAATGGGCACGGGCACGGCTCCCGACGAAGGGGCGGCGCTCGCGGTGGCGCTGCTGGAGGAATTTCGTGCGCGGCGGGCGCTGACGCTGGCAACTACGCATCACGACCGGTTGAAAGCGTATGCGTCCACCACGCCCGGGATTTTGAATGCCGCGATGGAATTCGATGAGACGAATCTGCGGCCGACTTACCGGTTGCTGGTGGGCGTGCCGGGGACTTCGAGCGGAATCGAGATCGCGAGGCGGCTCGGCTTGCCGGAGCGGGTGATCGAACATGCGCAGGCCAGCCTGTCTCCTGAATCGCGCGAGGCGCGGGGACTCATCGCGTATCTGCATCGGAGCCGGGATGAAGTCGATGAGGCGCGGCGGCAGGCTCGCGAAGAACTGGCGCAGCTCGAGGGAGATCGCCAGGCGCTGCGGACGGAGTGGATCGACCGGCAAAAGAAGCGGATCGCGGAGCTGGAGAGAAACTTTCTCGAGCTGCAAAAGCGATTCGAAAGCGAAGTGGCGCGGCTGGCGGCCGACATCAAGGACCGGGCGACGCGCGCGCAGATCGAAAAGCAGACCGGGCGACGCATGGGGCAGATTGTGTCGGAAGCTCGCGAAGACGCGGATACCGCTGTGGTGGAGACGCTGGCGGCGTCGCAGCAGGACCTGGGAGTTTCGGTTGCGGCACCTGCAAAACCTGTGGAACCGGAGCGGCTTGTGGCTGGGGCGCGCGTGAGCATCAAAGGATTCAAGCAGCCGGTGATTTTCCGTCGTCAGGATGGGCGCACCGCGGAGGTGGAGGCGGGTGTGCTGCGGATGAAGGTGCCGGTCGGGGACATTCTTCGCATTGAAGAGAGTGCCGAGGCGAAGCCGGCGGCGTCCGCTGGAGCTCGTTCGCGCGGCGTCACGCTTCATACGCGGCCGAGCGAGGAGCCGACCGGGCGGGAAATCAACGTTATCGGGTGTACAGTGGACGAAGCCACTCGCCGCGTGGATAAATTTCTGGATGATGCCGCGCTGGCCGGCGCCGCGGACGTGCGGATCATTCATG
>JBEKTG010000275.1:0-5250 GCA_049516275.1 Candidatus Acidiferrales bacterium | reverse complement strand
CCCAAGGAAGCCACCGATCGCCACCTCACGCTCACCGAAAGCCAATCGGCCGGCCTGCGGTGGGTCGATTTGATCTTCGTTCCCGGACTGGTGATTTTTTCCGGAATCTATATCTGGTGGAAGCGCCGGTAAGCATCCGGCGAACAAGCAAAAATGATCAAGAAATCTACCTTAATCGTGCTGGTTTGCGCGGCCATACTCGGCGGCGTGTTCTACTTTCTCAACAAGAAGCATGACAAGGATGTGGCCGCTCTCCTCGACACTTCCAAGCCCGCCTTCACCTTTTCGTCGGGCGATGTCACCTCCGTGATGGTGAGTCATCCGTCGAAACCGGACGTGCCTCCCGTCCGCATGGAGAAGAGCGGTGGCAACTGGAAGATCGTTCAGCCCGTGGACACGGCGGCGGACTCCACCGTAGTCGACGGGTCGCTCAGCAATCTCGCCTTCGCGCGAAGCTCCCAAACCGAACCGGGTACGCCGGATCGCCTGAAGGCGTTCGGACTAGATCCCGCAAAAGTGTCGGTCACCTTCCAGACTAAAAACGGCGCTAAGCACTCGCTGCTGGTTGGCGAGAAAGTGTTCGACGGAGACTCCGTGTACGCTGTCGCCGATGGTGCAAACACTGTGCTCCTGCTGCCGGGTTCCGTGCTCACCAGCGCCGATAAGTCCCTCGACGATTGGCGCGACCACGCCGCGCTGCATATCACGAGCGGCCAGGTGAAGTCGTTCACGATCAAGAACGGTTCGAGCGAGCTCGCCGCTGCCAAGGCGAAGGACCAATGGAATTTCTCGAAGCCCATGGACGTGCGCGGCGATCAGGATTCCATCGATTCACTGCTGAGCGCGGTACAAAATGCCAAATTCACGGCGGTCGCCAGCGAGAAGCCCGACGACCTGGCGAAATACGGACTCGCGAATCCCGCGGTCACCTTCACTTCCACCGACGACACCGGCAAGCAGTCCACGCTCGTGATCGGCAAGAAGGACGGCAACGACTACTTCGCCCGCGATCTTTCGCGCCCCATGATTTTCCACGTCAATTCCGATTTGGATACCCAGCTGACCAAATCGCTTGCCGACCTGCGCGACAAAAAAGTGATTCACGTCGACGCCGCCGATATCACCCGCTTTGAGATTCACAACGAGCACGGCGACATCGCGGTGAATAGCCAGGGAAGCGACATGTGGGTGATCGAAGCGCCCGCGAATCTGAAGGGCAAGAATGCGCCGTCGTCGATGTTGTTCGATCCGCTCAACGCGCTGCGTTCCGATAAGATCATCGACCATCCGCCCGCGAGCATCGCTTCAAAGACCGCCAAGCCCGCGATTGAAGTGAAGCTTACTTACAAGGACAAGAAGATCGTCACCGTGCGTCTCACGCAGCCTGAAAATGACGTTGTCTACGCTCAGGTGAGCGGCGATCCGGCCGTCTACACGTTGAAGAAACCCGATTACGACCCATTGAATTACGAAGCTTCGTCTCTCGCGCAATAAGGCCAGCGTACTGGCGGGGTACCGGAATCGCCACATATCTCGGGGGTTAACCTCGAAATTGCTACTTGCGCGAGAGCGGTAAATTTGTGATAGTCGCAGAGATTTCGAGGGATTCGCGTGAAGAAGAAACCCGCCCCAAAGATAAGCCGCCTCAAGAAAGACCGCCGGCGCAAGCACAAGCACTGGCAGGTAACCGTCTACTACCACGACGGTGAAAAGTTCGCCCGTGTCTACATCGACCGGGAGCGCGCCGAGCGCTTTGCCGAAAGGCAAAAGAAATCCCCCGTCGTCAAGTCCTCGCGCATCATGGAAGTCGACTAGGGTCCACGCGGTCTCTGCGGCTAAGGTTGTTTTTCGCGGGTTCTCAGCACAGAAAGCCTATTTCGAATACCCCATCGCCGGGGGAGGAACGTAGTCCTCGCCGTACTTGTTCTTGTGCGCCAGCGTGAAATCCGGGTTGTTGGGTACTTGGATTGTCCCCAGCCTTCGCCCAGAATCGGAAATTGTTACGGGGCGGTCCAGGTCCTTAAGATCATCCCCTAGACTTCGCTCGTACCACACGTGCATTCCATATCGTCCATCCGGCACCTTAGAAATTGTCGCGTTTCCTGCCCGGTCCGACAATGCGAAGTAGGGGCTATCGACGGCCACGATGATGGCGCTCATTTCCTCGTGGATGTTGCAGAACAGGAAGCTCACGCCCGCACGATCGAAACGGATCGAGCGGCTGGATCCCGCCTCGTATAGCCCCAGATCGAATCGCTTTCCGTTGAATAGCGAAAAGACGTTGTGAAAGAACGGATCTTTGTTCGGAAACTGAACCGTGGTGCCGGCCTGAACCACGAGCACATGCGGCTCAAATGCCTTATTGCGCTGCACCAGTTGGGGAATGCCGGCCGCGGCTGTCGGGGGGGCGGCAGGGTGGTCAAGCGGCGACAGCCAGACCACTACATTCGAAGCATCCGCGGTAGCGCCGGAGGCAGTTGCCTGGTTACCGCCACGCTTGACGATTTGAAATTGCGCGGTGATCGGAGGAGCTTGCGCCCAGCACGACATGGCGCCGCAAATACATAGCCCGGCGAGCAACGCGCCAATCCGCGGGAAGCTCCGATCTGCGAAGATTCTCATCAGAAGAGATATCCCAGGCTGAAGTTGATGTGATTCGCCGTATAGGCATCGTCATTGACCACGTAGGTCTTCAGCCGGCGGTATTCAACCGACATCATCACGTCCGACCGCATTCGATAGATAACATTTACGAACGGGCTCACATTTTTCGATAGCGAAACCCCGTAATACGAATCGCTGGATGGAAACCGGCGAAGTTCTGACGCGAACGGGTTATCGTCTCCCAGCGCGCCGTTGATCTCGAACTTAGGCGCGGGCTTGAACTTCAACTGCACCCAGCCTCCCATCGAGTCCAGCCCCTGAATCACCGCCGGGCTGAACAGGGCGCCGGCAAGCAAAACGTCCTGGCCGACGCCGCCTCCCAAGCCGCCGAGAGCGCTCCCTCGATAGAACTGTCCCGTAAAGCCAAAGTATTTTCCGAGAGGCATAGTCAGATCAGCCGTGGTGGCCCAGCCGTTTACGTGGCGGCCGAATCCCCAGTACTGCCGCCCGTAATATCCTCCCGTTCCCAGTGTCATATCCTGGCCGAATACCCGCTCGCTCCAGGCGACGCGCCCTGCGTAAGCGGGCTGACCGGATTCCTCGCCCCACGATGGGTAGCGCTCATACTGGGAATAGGGCAAGTCCCCCGAAAGCGAATCGAGGATCCCGGCTTGCAGCAGCAGGCTGGAGTTTTCCGAGAAATGGATGCGATGTTCCACGCGCACCTGCGGAGTCCATGCCCAGAGATTTCCCGCGTAGGAAAGCGCGGGTACCGCAAACGACGCAAGCGATGTGGGAGCAAGAGGCGAGAAAAACAGGAAATCCTGTCCCGCGATCAAAGACGTGTTGGCCCAGTCCATGCGGATGGTTCCGGTCCGTAGCCGCACCAGCCCGAGCACCGCGCCGTTCGGCGCAGTCGGAAATCCTCCCGCAAAATCGAATTTGATGTCCGCGCTCGTGCGCGCTCCCAACACATCGGGACCGAACGCCTCGAGGCCGATCTGCGATTGCCTCAGAGTGCCGCCGAAGGTGCCCGCGGAATCCAGAGGGTTCGGTTCGAGCGCTATCTCGGGGAAATCGGCGTTATCCACCACGCCGCGATTTTCGAACATGTTCACGAGCACGATGCCGGAGATGCGCAGACGATATTTGGAACCGCTTTCGACCTTCGTCTGATCCTGATCGGTGAGCTTTGAATCGATGAGTTCCTGATTATCCTCCAGCTGCGACACGCGCTGCTCCAGGGTTTCATTTTGAGTGGACGATGAAAAAGCGGCGCTGGAGCTTGGTGTCGAGCCGGGCGCTTTTTCCCGCGACGCCAGTGTCGCGTAGGGATCGGTGATTCCGCTCGAGGCCGCTGCTTCCGAAGCAGCCGATGGCTTGTTGGTCACAGCCTCCCCTTCCCTCGCGCGCATCTCGTTCAGCTCGGCATTGAGCGATTGCACCTGGGTCTGGAGCTGCCGGACCGTCTCGGAAAGGGAGCGAACCACGTTCGTCAGATCGGTTACGCTCGAATCGGATGCCGGTGGAGCGGCGTTCTGCGCGAGCATTACTCCCGAACAGAGAAAAAATGTGCATGCCGCCATGCACGCTTTGGAAATAAAGGTGCGGCAGCCTATCCCTTGCATGATTGCCTCCCGCGCTCGACCCGAGCGCCTTGCCACTTCAGGTCCGGTGAACAGACGAGCGTTTGCGGCGACCTTAGCCAACGTGGACATCCACTTCGCTCGTTTGCTCAACCTCAGCCAGCGCTTCGCGAACCTTGCCTACCAGCGACGAAATCGAAAATGGCTTTTGCAGAATCGGAAACTCGGCCGCGGACTTGGCTCCGTCGCCCGCATACTCGGAGTAGCCCGTCATAAAAAGGACCTTCACGTCCGGACGGAGGGCTTTCAAGCGCGCGGTCATCTCCGACCCGCTCATCCGCGGCATCACCATGTCGGTCAGCACCAGATGAATCCTGCCGGTATGGCCGGACGCGATTTCCAGGGCTTCCAGCCCGTCTTTGGCTTCGAGCACGGTATATCCGCTGATTTTGAGAAATTCCCGGGTGAGTTCGCGCACTCCGGATTCGTCCTCGACCACCAGAATCGTTTCACTGCCGCGCGGCATGGCGGATGGCTTGGACTCCTCGTCGCCCAGAGTCACTTTTTCCGCAACAGATGGAAGGTAGATCTCGAAAGTCGTGCCTTTCCCGATCGCACTTTCCACCCAGATGAAGCCGCCGCTCTGTTTCACAACGCCGTACACCGTCGCCAGACCGAGGCCGGTTCCTTTTCCCACCTCCTTGGTGGTAAAGAACGGCTCGAAGATATGTGCCTTGGTTTCCTCATCCATTCCGTGGCCGCTGTCCGCGACCGAAAGAAGCGCGTAGTGTCCGGGAGGCATGGGCGGGCGTTTCAAAGCTTCCACGGCACTTAATTCGACATTCTTCGTGCAGACGGAGATTTTTCCCCCGTTCGGCATGGCGTCGCGCGAATTAACCACCAGATTCAGGATCACCTGTTCGATCTGGCCGGGATCGGCTTTCACCGGCGAAAGTTTCGCCGCGGGCTGGAACGTGTATTCGATGTTCTCGCCGATCAGCCGCGGCAGCATCTTGCCCATCTCGGCGACGATCGTGTTCAAATCGAGGACGCGAGGCTG
>JBEKTG010000274.1:0-5256 GCA_049516275.1 Candidatus Acidiferrales bacterium | reverse complement strand
CGCACCTGGTATTTCTCCGAGTCCCAGTATTCTTCGCTGCCGCGATGCAGGGCGCGATTTTCGCATAGTTCGTAGGCGGGTCCGTAGATTCCGTAACTCGAGCCAAGCGTGGCCGCCAGAATCAGGCGGGACATGAACGCGGGAGCCCCGCCATCTTGTAGAAATTCCGTCAGGATATCGGGCGTGTTGGGCCACAGATTTCCGCGGAAAAACTCGCGGACGGGTGGCTGCGTAATTTCCGTAAAGTACTGCGTAAGTTCCCATTTCGTATTCTTCCACGCGAAGTACGTATACGACTGCGTGAACCCGAGTTTCGCAAGCCGGTACATGATTTTCGGGCGCGTGAATGCCTCGGCCAGAAAAATCGCATCGGGATACTCGCGGCGGACCTCCTCGATCATCCACTCCCAGAAAGCAAAGGGCTTGGTGTGCGGATTGTCGACGCGGAAAATCCGGACTCCCTGCGCGGCCCAGTACGTGACCACGCTTTTCAGCTCTTCCAGCAACTCGCGGGCGTGCTCGTTCTCGAAGAAAAGCGGATAGATATCCTCGTATTTTTTCGGAGGGTTTTCTGCGTACTGAATCGAGCCGTCGGGACGGTGGCGGAACCACTCTTCATGTTCTTTCACGTACGGATGATCCGGAGAGCACTGGTAGGCGATGTCGAGCGCCAGCTCCAGGCCGCGCGCCGCTGCCTCCGACTGGAAGAACTGAAAATCCTCCAGAGTTCCCAGCGCGGGATGAATCGACTTGTGGCCGCCCTCGGCGGAGCCGATTGCCCAGGGACTTCCCGTGTCGTCCCCGGAAGGTGGAAACGTATTGTTCTTCCCCTTGCGCCCCGTAAATCCAATGGGATGAATGGGCGGGAGATAGAGGACGTCGAAGCCCATGGCGGCGATGTAGTCTAGGCGGCCCACGCAATCGCGGAAAGTGCCGTGCCCCGCCGGATCGCTCGTGCACGAGCGGGGAAACATCTCGTACCAGGAGCTGAAACGCGCCTTCTCGCGATCAACGGTGACGCGAAGCTCCTGCGAATACGTAGTTGCCCCACTGCGGTCGGGATAGCGCGCCATGAGCTCGGCGAGCTCCGCGCTGCGGACAAGAGCCGCTACCGGCCGGTCCTTGGCGGAGGACAACCGCTTTATTTCCGCCGCGAATCCGCTCAGCTTTCGGGCGTCCATGTCCGCCGCGCGGGTGACGGCGGCTTGAATCAGGGCCGCGCCCGTAAGTAAATCTACGGAGACATCCTGTCCGGCGTCGTATTTCTTGAAGAAGTCGCGCTCCCAGGTTTGAAACGCATCCACCCAGGCCTGGATTATGTAGAAATACGGTTCGAGCTTGGCGATCTCGAATTGCCCGCGCCAGCGGTCATTGTCAAAAAACTGCATCGGGGCTTCCTGCCACTCAGGCTGGCTGGAAGTTCTATAGAGGAGCACGGCGGCGAGGACGTCGTGTCCATCTGCGAAAATATCCGCTTCGACGGACACCTGGTCCCCCACAATGCGCTTGATGGGAAACCGGCCGCCTTCGATTTCAGGATGTACGGCTTCGATGGCCACGCGTTTTAACGTGGAGGCTGAGACTTCTACGGTGGGCGGGACGTTCAAGAGGCGAGACTCCATTGTGAGAACCACGCGAAGGCCGTGGACCGGCTCTTCCCGGCAAGGGAGGGTCCGCGAGTCCCCTTACGGAAGTTATTATACACACCCCTTCGCGGGTTTCTTCGGCCGCGCGCGTGAAGGGTGCCGAATACAAACTTTTTCCCGGCGGCATCAGGATATTCCCGTACGCAGTAATACCGACCCGGAGCTATTCGGAAAGCGAATCACGGAGTTGGTTTCGGCGCCTGGGAAGAATTGGAAACTACGGCGGGTTCTGAAGGCAGCTGAGAAGTGTCCCAGCCTCCTCCGAGAGCCTCGATCAATTGAATGGTCGAAGTCATCTGCTGCATGCGAAGATTCACGGCTGTCTGCTGGTTGGTGAGAAGGGTTGTTTGCGCTGTAATCACGTTGAGGTAAGGATCGATTCCCAGGCGATAGCGGTCCGTGGCAACGGAAAGATATCTATCGGCCGATTTCACCGCCTTGTCCTGTTGCTGAATTTCCACGGAGAGGACGCGAAGCGCGGAAAGGTTATCCTCCACCTGCTGAAACGCGGTCAAGACGGTCTGCCGGTAGCTGGCCACCGTTGAATCATACTGCGCGCGATATTGCTGCACGGTCGCGCGGCGGAGTCCGCCCTCAAAGAGAGTTTCCGCAACAGCAGGGCCTACGGAAAAAGTGCGGCTCGGCCACGTAAACCAATCCGTGAAAGCACCGCTGAGAAGGCCCGCCGAAGCGGATAACGTGACTGTGGGGAAATAGGCTGCCCTGGCAACTCCAATCTGCGCGTTGGCCTCGGCGACCATGCGCTCGGAGGCCGCTATATCGGGACGGCGCTCCAGAAGTTGCGAAGGAACGCCAAAGGGAACCGCCACCGGAGCCGGCGTCAAGGGCGCGGGCTGAATCGAAAAGGTGGATGCCGGCTGGCCGACCAGCAGCGCGATGGCATGCTCGTACTGCGCTCTCAGGATGCCGAGGTTGGTATCCTGGGCCTCGGTGGTCTCCAGCTGGGTTTCCGCCTGAGCGACCGCTTCATCATTGGCAATGCCCGTATCGAACAACACCTGCTGTAAACGAAGGGACTCCCGGTAAGCCACGACCGTGGAATCCAGCAATTGCTTGAGGGAATCCTGGGTGCGCAGTTCGTAGTAATCGACCGCCACTTCGGCGTGGGCCGTCAATCGAGTGTTCTCAAGATCGGCCGCGCTCACCTGCGCCGCCGCAATGTCCGCCCGCACGGTATTCTTCACGCGCCCGAAAAGGTCCGGAACCCACGTGGCGTCGAAGGGGAACGTGTAGGTGGGTCCCTGAAAAGCGGTGTTTGCGTTCGTGGCGCCGGGGGTGCTTGGCGTGTTGCCCTTGACGGAGGGCTGTCGCGAGTACGTGATGCCTGGCGCCGTAGTGACGGTCGGAAAATACTGCGAGCGCGCTTCTCTCACGATGGCACGGGCCGCAAAGAAATTCGCCGTGGCGGCGGCGATGTTCTGGTTGGAAACGTTGACCTGCTCCTCAAGGCGGTTGAGCTCGGAATCGTGGAAGTCTTCCCACCAGTTACTGTGGAGGACCGCGTCGGCCGGTTGGGCTACTTTCCACCCGTCGGTATCCTTGAAATCGGCGGGGGTCAGCTCCTTAAACGCGGCTGGGGTCTGCGCGACAGGAGTGTGATACTTGGGACCGACCGAGCATCCCGCGAGAGCGGCAAGGCCAACGGCAATGCCAGAAAGGGAAAGGCATGAAGCCCGTAGCGTGCGAACCATTTGTGTGTTCTTCCTCATGTTTTTCAAGCGTCAGTCTGCTTCCTGTGGGGTTACCTGCAAATGGCCAGGGCGGGTTCGCCGCTGCCACCGAACGCTAAAACGGTCCATGTACAGATAGACGACCGGCGTCGTAAAAAGCGTGAGCATCTGGCTGAAAATGAGTCCGCCGATGATCGTAATTCCGAGGGGGACCCGCATTTCCGATCCGATCCCCTTGGCCATGGCCAGCGGCAGCGCGCCGAGCAATGCCGCCATGGTGGTCATGAGAATGGGCCGGAAGCGCAAGAGGCACGCCTCATGGATGGCGCTCTTGGCGTCGCGATGCTCGTTCCGCTGCGCCGCGAGGGCAAAATCGATCATGAGAATCGCATTCTTCTTCACCAGGCCGATCAGCAGGATGATTCCCACCACCGCGATCACGTCGAGATCCATGTGAAAGATCATCAGGGCCAGCACGGCGCCGACGCCCGCGGACGGCAGCGTGGAAAGAATCGTGATGGGATGAATATAGCTTTCATAGAGCATTCCCAGCACGATATAAACCGCCAGCAGAGCCGTAACGATCAATATGGGCAGCGTCTCGAGAGACGCCTGAAAGGCCTTCATCGTTCCGGAAAACATTCCGCGAATCGATGAAGGCATGGCGATGTTCTGCTCGGCCCCAGTGATGGCCTCCACCGCGTCGCTCAGGGCAACTCCGGGCGCAAGATTGAAGGAAATCGTCACCGCCGGGAACTGTCCGTCGTGGTTCACGGCCAAAGGCGCGATTCTCTTTTCAAAATGGGCCACCGCGCTCAGCGGAACAACCTTGCCGCTGCTGGCGTGAATATAAACGTCATCGAGCGATTGAGGGTCCTGCCAAAACTTCGGGGCAACCTCCATCACCACGTGGTATTGGTTGAGCGAGGTGTACATCGTGGACACCTGGGATTGCCCGAAAGCGCTGTAGAGGGTGGTATCCATCAGCTGGGGAGTGATTCCCAGCCGTGCTGCCGTCTGGCGATCGTAGACGAGCCGGGCCTGGAGGCCGCTGTTCTGCTGATCGGTGTCTACGTCGGTGAGCTGGCGCAGCCTTCTCATCTGTGCGAAGACCGTGGGGCCCCATTTCACGAGATCGTCGATATTCTCGGACTGCAAAGTGTATTGATAGAGCGCGTTCGACGATTTCGCGCCAATTCTTAAATTCTGATTGGCCTGCAGGATTCCGCGCGCGCCGGGGATGCTGTTGAGCTTCGGGCGAAGACGGTCAATCACCTCGCTAGCGCTGAGCTTGCGCTGCTGGTAAGGCTTCAGCGATACGATCACCTGCCCGGTGTTCACCGGGCCGAACCCGCCGGTGAAGGCCACCGCGGTCGCAACCGCAGGGTCCGACCGGATGATATTCACGTAGCGGGAGGTGATCTGCTCCATGGCCTGAAAAGAAATATCCTGCGAGGCGCGGATGCCCCCCTTCATGTTGCCGTTGTCCCCCAGAGGGAAAAACCCTTTGGGCACGATCACGAGAAGGTAGACGTTCACGGCGACCGTGATCAGCAGGATGCCGAGCGTAAACTCCTCGTGCTTCAAGACCCACTGAAGACCGCGGTCATACATGCGCAAGAGCCGGTTAAAAACTCTTTCATTGATGCGATAGAGCCGCCCGTGCGCTTCACCGTGTTCCCTCTTCAAAAGCCGCGCGCACATCATGGGCGTCATCGTGAGAGAAACGAGCAGGGAAACCAGAATCGACACGGAGAGAGTAACCGCGAACTCGCGGAACAGGCGCCCGACGATGCCGGACATCAGCAGGATTGGAATGAAGACCGCGATCAGAGACAACGTCATGGAAAGGACGGTGAAGCCGATCTCCTGCGCTCCGTGCAAAGCCGCTTCCATGGGCCGCATTCCCTGTTCGAAGT
>JBEKTG010000273.1:0-5261 GCA_049516275.1 Candidatus Acidiferrales bacterium | reverse complement strand
ATCCTGGCCCGGCTGGATATCGAGGCGCTGGAGCGAGTGCTTCCGGACCGGATGAAGGAATGGAAGCGCACCGCCCACGATCGCATCGTGAGACAGATTTCCGCGAGCGGAGCAACGGGCCGCGGCCGGCTTCTGCTGGGATTGTTCGACGAGCTCGACGCGTTGATACGCCCGTTGGCGGTGGATGAAATCGGCATCTCGGGCGAGATGTCCGCCGATACACTCCTGCTTCGCATCGCCGAAGGGAATCTGCCGAAGGGTGGAACGGATTACCTCCGCCTTAAGGCGATTGAGGCGTTAGGCCGGCTGCGAACGAGCGGTGCCGCGGATATCCTGAGAAAGGTGGCCGAGACGAGGAAGACGTGGCGCTGGGCTTTCCCCTCCGAGCTTCGACTGGTGGCCGCCCAAGCGATGCAGAAAATCGACCCCGATTGGGTGCGCCAATTCGTCCCGAAGAGCGGGCTAACCGACTCCGAGCTTGCCATTGAGGTGCTCGACGTGGATCCGACCTCCTCGGCCCTTCGCCAGCGCCGTTATCCGCGACTGAGGCTCGAGCAGCCGATGTCGGCGACCACCACAAACCTCCGGGAAAATTTCCGCGTGGAGATTCCCGAGATGACCCTGGGCGGCGGCGTCGCGATTTGCGAACAAAGCCTCTACCCCGGCAGCGTCGTGGATCTGAAACTCACCGCAGCGCAGAAAGCCATCAAGGCTCAGACCATCGTTCGCGACGCGAATACGCAAGCGCGCGCGTTTGAAGTGGTCGATATCGACCTTGAGGAACGCGCGAAATTGCGCAGGTTGCTCATCCAGCTGGGGAACGCGCAAAAAGAAACGACTTCGCAGGAGCGCAGCCGCGGTCCGCGGACGATTCTTACGAACCAGTCTTAGTGCCCAGGGCCACTTATTCTTCCCGGGCTCAAAGCCTCCGCGGCCTATCTTCAGCCCCCTCTCGCTTCACCGATTCGCAGCTATGCGAGCAGCTGTTCTTCCACAAAGCAGGGATGCGTGAACGCCTGTTGAAACCTGCTCATCCGCTCGAAATTCCACTTGTGCATCCGGTTTCCGGCCCAGCCGTAGTGAACATCCGGCTTGTGGCCGGTCATTTCGATTCGGATGGATGTTCGCGGCTGATTGTTATCCGCGGGCTGAATCCAGAAAGGCCCTTTGCTGAGGCCTCTTCTGCAGACGGCGGTAATGCTCCCCTTATCGCCGGTCAATGTCGCCCACTTGTTCCGCGCACACAGGCGCTCCACCTCGTGATCGTCGAGCCGGCGAGGCTCGACTTGGAGACCCAACGCATTCATCAGGTGGGGCCGGAAACCAGCGTAAAGATGCGAGCCCGGGATGTAGACGAGCGGCCCCCGCGTGCGATCGACGGGCACCAGATCAATTAAAATCTCGAGCGAATCCGAGTCGTGACTGTCCTGGCGGAATTTGCACGGCTGCGCGCCCCCGCCCGGCAAATATCGCACAATCCCCACTCGATAAACCGGCGGAATATGCCTGTAGAAATGGGCCACCACTTTCAGAACGCTCTCATGGAAGGCAATGTCGAGAACCTCCGAGACGCGCACGAGCGGATCTTCCAGTTCGATCGCGGTTTCGCTGGACGCCGATTGCCCCGGCGGGTGGCTCATGTTACGGAACGTGGCGTCGACCTTATTGTGGATGTGATCGATTAGCCCTTTGGAAAAGAAACCCGGCGCGGAGGCGTATCCCCACATCAGCAGGGACTCGAGTTGCTGCTCTTCGAATTCGTTCAGGGGGAATAACTGCGGACTTCTCCGGAATCCTCTGCCTCCCGGTGGGGAGGCATTTGCTTCAGGTGCACGAGTTTCTAGCCGAGTGGCTTGCTCCCTGAACGACATTCGCATTTGAGTAGACTCCGCACGTGCGTTTAGTAGACAGCAAGGGTGTGGGCGTCAGCACCCACTGGGGCGTGGCTCGCTTTGGAAACAACAAACGAATCGCCGCAGCCACTCGGTCTCTGTAAGGGCCTGATCGTCCAGCCCCGAAAATCTAAGGGAAAAACCTCTTCACCTTCGACAGCAAGCTTTGGGGAACAAACACCATGTCCCCGGCCCGAACCTCAGCGTCGTCTTCCAAATCGCGCCCGCGGAGGAACTCCCTCAGGTCGAGCGGCTTCACTTCATACCAGTCGTTGCTCGCGCGCCGAAAAAGCAAAAGGTGGGAATAGCTGGCCGTCTCCTTCAAGCCGCCGGCAGACGCCAACGCTTCGGTGATGGACGTGTGCCCGCGCAAATCATATTTCCCCGGCCGGCTGACAGCTCCCAAGACGACGAAGAAAGGCCTGTTGAATTCCTTGAGTTCGACCGTGACGGCCGGATCCTGGAGGGTCTTCGAATACTCCAGTTCAATCGCTTCTGCCAGTTCCGGCGTGGTGAGTCCTTCCGCGCGCATACTCACGGCGCCGGCCAGCGTGACGAAGCCGCCGGGCTCGACGCTCACCGTTTGATTAAATTCCGGAGCGTGCGGAAATTTCAGCGAGACGACGTCGCTCACACAAAGGCGGTAGCGCGAGTTCGAGGAGAGCAAGTCCGCCTGATAGGCGTCGCCGACCTCGACGGCGTGCCGAAGATTGGATGGAAGGGAAGGCTTCACGTCCGCCACTGCATACTGTCTTTGCGCCTTGGCGGGAATCGCGACGCCTAAGAAAAAAAACAGAACGATAAAGAACGGAAAATGATGCCCGCCCGTTTTGCTCTTCCCGGTTTCGCTTTCCATCGGCATCTGCGCTCTTTTCCGAATGTTCTCCGCGTGAACTTGTCAGGCACCAAAAGAAGTTACCCGTTGGTTCGCCACAGAAAAACCGCCTGCGTCGCCATGACCGCCGCCTGGTTCGACTCTCACCACCCGCCCCTCGGTCTGCACCCGGAGAGCTCTTGGCGCAGCGCCCGAAAGCGGGATAACGATGTTCATGGCGACCAGCGTTCCCCTCGGAGGTCTCACCGCACCGACGATGTAAGCGCCCTTCGTACTGATGTCGCGCGTGCGCCCCAAGCCATGGCGGCTGACGCCTTTTTCGTCCATCCAGCAGAATTCGACGCGGGCCTGCAACTCATACCGCACCGCCAGCCGCTGGTTGCGTGCCCGCACGCCTGCCTTCGGGCGCGCAAGCACCTTTCGAAGTTCCTCGATCTGGTTCGGCGATATGCTGTGCGTCGTCATCGGGAGCAGGGCGAGTAAGCTACGCCGCAAACGATTTACGCACAAGTGGCCGAATGTCTGGGAGAAAGGTTGTCCTGCCGTTGGGAGCGTTTACGGTCAAAAAAGAAGCTTCAAAAAACATTCCGGCTTTTCGCAAGGATCATTCCCGGAAGCTGCAGGAGACTCAAATCGGGGCTGCTCGATAGAGTCTTTTGTCCCACGGCAGCTAGGTACGAATGTACCTTGGCGGATGGCATGCCGTGAATCGATCCTGGGAACCTCGCGTTGGAATCAGAGACCTTACCGCTCAGCCCGGCGCGTCACGTTCGCTTTAACCGGCCACGCTTTGCAGCGTTTCGCGACGAGCCGCGGCAGTCTTTTTTGCCGATTGCTATTGCGGAATGATTCACCAGGCCGGATATTAAACTATTGGATATATGTTTTTTATTGCAATTGCCTAGGCCCGCTTTTATGATGGGGCTCCCTTCCAGACTCCTAAGCTGCCCGAGGCTACCTATGCAAAAGGCGCAGCAGTTGCGGAGCTCTGTCGTCAACATACTCATTGCCGAAGCAAATCACATGAATTGCCAATTGGTCGAGAATGCCTTTCGCCCAAGGCGCAATCGTTTGGTTGTCGTCGGCGCGGTGGTGAGTTCAGACCAAGCCCTCGCATTGCTCAAAGAAAGCGAGCCCGATGTCGCGATTATCAGCGCTCAGTTGAAAGAAGGACCGCTGGAAGGCTATCAGGTGTTGCGGGAACTTCGCTCCCGGGGCTCTCGGACCCGTGCGATCATGCTGCTCGATTCGAGGGAACGCTCAGTCGTCATCGACGCGTTCCGGGCGGGTGCCCGCGGGGTAATCTTCCGCGACGAGCCTCTTAAAATGCTCGGCAAGTGCATCCACGCAGTGCATCGCGGACAGGTGTGGGTGAACAGCGAGCATCTGGGCTACCTGCTCGAAGCCCTGGGCCAAGCAGCCCCGTCGCGCCTGCAGCAATCGCGCCTCAAAGAACATCTCTCGAAGCGGGAAGAGGATGTCGTGCGCCTGGTGGCCGAGGGTCTTTCGAACAAGGAAGTTTCAGAAAACCTGGGACTCAGCGAGCACACCATCCGCAACTATCTTTTCCGCGTGTTTGACAAGCTCGGCGTGTCCACTCGCGTCGAGCTTGTCCTCTACTGCCTTCAGGAAAGGCGGTCCAGCCCATCGGGCAACAACCACGGAAAGTGACCGCCGGTTGCTTACTTCGCGGCTGGCACGGGCCTGGGCACATGCAATGTCATCAGGACCAGCGTGCCATCAATCGCGCTGAACCAGTGCGCCGTGCCCTCCGGAACGAGCATGAAGTCCCCTTTGGAGACGTGCTGCGAATTACCGCCTTCGATGCCGGTGCCGCTCAGATTCGCGGGATTCGTGCGCTTCTCGTCGACGAGCTTGCCGCCGGTTACCATCGTCGCGCTTCCGTCAATCACGTACATGAACTCAGCTTCGCGCTCGTGGATTGCCGCTGGGCCTATCGAGGCGCGATATTCCAGGTGGGCGCCGTAGGGTGCCAGCTGCAGGATGCTCTCCATCACGTTCGCCTGCCCGTCTTTCCGTTCGCTCTTGGCCTTGGCGATGAGCCCGGTTACGTCCGAAGCGGAGCTGAAAAGCTTGGTGGGCGGTTCAGCTGGCGGTGCTTGCTGGGCTCGAACTGCCGTGGCCATCAATATCAAGGCGAGTGTCATTCCGATTGCGCGCATTAAATCCTCCTCGATTTGCGTTTCGCCCTTTCCGGGCGACGGAATCCTACCACATCCGGCCCTGCTTCTCGTTTCCTTACGCGGCGCGCTAGAATAGCCCGATGCGCATCCGCGTGCTTTTTTTCGGACAGCTCAAGGACATCGTTGGTATCGCCCAGGAGGAAGCCGAACTCTCCGAGGGCGCTCGCGTCGAAGACCTCTTCGAACGTTATGGCCGCCGCTTTCCGAAGCTTGCGGAATTTCGCCCGTCGATCGCGGCATCCGTGAACCAGGAGTATGCCGGTTGGAGCGTGCCGCTGGCCGCCGGCGACGAGGTCGCTTTCCTTCCGCCCGTCAGCGGAGGGCAGCACC
>JBEKTG010000272.1:0-5261 GCA_049516275.1 Candidatus Acidiferrales bacterium | reverse complement strand
TGCAATGCGACAAGCATGGTGCCGTCCGGATACGGAAGCGTCCCTTCACGGTAGGCCTTGATGGCTACATCGTTGCCCAAAAGGACGCCAATGCTGTTGAATTTGCCAGCTTCGTGAGCCGTAGAGATGAACCTCCAGTCACGATAGCCGGAAGGCATTTTGGTAACGTAAGCCGGAGAGGCCTGCTCATCAGCAGGCCTGGCCGCGGGAACGATTGAGGCGACAACGCCCGCCACCGCTACAACTGCAGCTAACAAGAACGCGATCCGGGTCATACTGTGCCTCCGTTGACGTGTCCGCTCTTTCTGTGGTCCTCTGCTCACGCCGCTTCGCCTGTGCTCATAAACTCTCACCGCCGCACTCTGACAGAGGCAGCGGCGCGGCACATCACTCGATAGGTCGTCTTTCTTCTACCACTAATGGGTGATGTCAGGCTGGCTACTATAACGAGATGCGAGGAGTCGCCTATGCAAGCCTATGCTGCCCTTTTCACTTCAGGTCCCGATAAACGCGGCGGTCTCAATGGGTCGTCGCAACACCAGGACGGAGTTCTAAAGTCGAGGAATTCCAAAGGCCAAGAACCATCCGCGAGCCAAAAGCAAAGAAAAGGCGTCCTGTTTAGGTAAAAGCGAACTGCAACCCCAAAGCTCGGTCCACTTGAAACGTATTGCCAGATCATAATGACCAGCGGGTGTTGCATCGACCGTCTGAACCGGCAGCGGTTACCGGACAAGTGAACCGTTGCTCCAAGTTCCGGCCGGTCGCGCGCTTCGGGTCACCCTGGCCCAGTCCGCTAACCTTCCGCCCCCTTCCTCCATCTAACCCATAGCTGCCCTCATTTCTGGCAGACTATAATGGAAGACCGCCCTCGGCGGTTCTGTCGGACTTGGGGGAAGTGATGAATCGGCGATGTGCGCGAGCTACTGCGGTCTCTGCTGTCTGCCTCGGCCTCCTGGCGCTGCTCCTCCTCAGCGCCGCGGCCCATGCCGACGAGCCCTACGCCCGCAGCAAAGACTACGATTTACAGAATATCCGCACCCATCTCTGGTTTGATCTCGCCCAGCGCAGCATCCGCGGCGAAGCCGACGAAAGCATCGCCGCCTCTCGCGACGACGTAGCCCAAATCAAACTCGACTCCGTAGGCCTAACCATCGAAGCCGTCACCGTAGACGGCAAGCCCGCCAAATTCTCCACCACCGCCGATCAGCTCCTCGTCTCCCTCGATCACCCCGCCCCGCGCGGCGAGCGTCACGAGATTTTCATCCGTTACGAAGGCCGCCCGAAGAAGGGCCTCTATTTCATCCTCCCCGACGCCAACTATCCCCGCCAGCCCCAGGAAATCTGGACCCAGGGCGAAGCCGAGGACACCCGCAACTACATCCCGATCTACGATTATCCCAACGACCGCATGACCTCCGAGATGATCCTCACCGTCCCCGGCAGCTGGCTCACCATCTCCAACGGCAAGCTCATCGGCGTGAAGGACGAGCCCGACGGCACCAAAACCTGGGACTGGAAGCAGTCCGAGCCGCTCTCGAGCTACCTGATCTCCGCCATCGCCGGCGACTTCGTCCAGAAAAATGACCAGTGGCGCGGCCTGCCGCTGCGCTACGTAGTCCCGCGGGGCCAGGAAGACAAAATCGACGCCTCTTTCTCCGGCACCAAGGAAATGCTCGACCTATTCTCCTCCAAGCTAGACGTCCCCTACCCCTGGGCCCAATACGCGCAAACCTTCGTCGACGATTTCGTCGAGGGCGGCATGGAAAACACCAGCGCCACCACCCTGACCGTGCGCGAGCTAGTCAATCCAGCCCTGGAATCGGAGAATCGCCGCGGCGCCGATTTCGTCGAGTCCCACGAGCTGGCCCACCAGTGGTTCGGCGATCTAGTCACCTGCAAGGACTGGGCCGACCTCTGGCTCAACGAAGGCTTCGCCACCTACTTCGAGCATTTCTGGACCGAGCACCACAACGGTGTCGATGACGCCACCTACGAATTCTGGCGCGAGCAGAATCAGTGGTTCCGCGAGAAGCGCCTCTACCCCGTCCCCATCGTCGATCACAATTTCAAGGATTCCGACGAATACGCCGGCAACATCTACACGAAAGCCGGCTGGGTGCTCAAAATGCTCCGCGAGCAACTGGGCGACGCCGACTTTTTCAGCGGGCTGCATTACTACCTGCAAACCAACCGCGGCCAGAACGTAGTCACCGCCGACCTGGAAAAATCCATCGAGCAGGCCACCTCCATCAACACCGACAAATTCATGCACCAGTGGATTTATCGCGCCGGCGCCCCGCAATTCCAGGTCAGCTATTCCTACGATGACGCCGCGCACCAGGTAAAGCTAGACGTGAGCCAAACGCAGAAAGTAGAAGGCCTGGTAGGCCTCTTCGACGTGCCCATCGACGTCGAAATCACCACCGCCACCCAGCGCAAGACGTTCCCCATCGAAATAAGCCAGGCCGCCCAGAGTTTCACCTTCCCGGTGGACACCGCCCCGCGCATGGTCCTCTTCGACAAGGGCGACAAAATCCTAAAGCAGCTCGACTTCAAAAAAACGCCCGTAGAGCTGATCTATCAGCTAGCGAAAGCCGAAAGCGTAGCCGATCGCGCCGACGCCGCCGTAGCCCTGGGCAACGTAAAGGACAATTCCGCGGTAGTCCAAGCCCTCGGCGACGCCGCGCAGCACGACCCCTTCTGGGGCGTCCGCATCGAATCCCTCAGGTCGCTAGGAAAAATCGGCGGCGCCGAATCAGAACAATCCGTCTTCCACGCACTCAACGATGATCTGAACAACGACAAGCCCTGGGTCCGCGAAGCCGCCGTTCAGCAGCTGGGAAATTTCAAAGAAGACGCCACCCTACCGTCGAAGTTAACGGCCATAGCCGCAAGCGACAAAGCCTACCGCGTTCGCGCCGCCGCGCTAAGTTCGCTAGCCGACCTGAAATCCCCCGGCGCCTACGACACATTAGTAGCCGCCGCAAACACCGACTCGCCCGACAACGTAATCCGCGACGCCGCAATCACCGGCCTCGGCCATCTAGGCGACGACCGCGCCGTCCCCCTCCTACTCGACTGGTCATCGCCAGGTAAAGACCAGCGCACCCGCCAGGTAGCCATGATGGCGGTAGGCCGCCTGGACAAAAAAAACAAAGACATAACCAAAGCCCTGGTAGCCTACCTCCATGAGCCCTACTTCGACGTAAGCTTCTGGGGACTCTTCGCCGTAGGCGAGCGCGGCGACCCCGACGCCATCCCGCCCCTAGAAGACCTGCTAAAAAGCGAAGACGTAACCGCCAACCAAAAAACAATGATCGAAACCCAAATCGAAGTCCTAAAAGTCCACGCCCCCGACAAGCCCGAAAAAAAGTAGCCCCGAAGTAGTCTCGCCTGCAGCAAGCCTTGCCTTGTAGGTCGCGGCTTTCAGCCGCGACAAAAAGAACCCGGCGCGCAGCGCCCACCTCTCCCGGTGCCTTCCCGCGAGCCTGCCGTTCTCTCCAGGATCAGGCCCCTCCTGCGGCAGTGTCATCCGGAACGAAGTAAAGGATCCGCTTTTGCTTTATTCCCGACCGTCACAGGCTTCCGCCACTTCCGCCAAAGCAAAGTAGCAAAGAAGTCGCTTCCAAGAGAAGCACTCTGGCCTGCCGCTCGCGGCGTCTCTTCCGTGAACCTTGGTTTTGCCTTGTTTTAGCCCGTCGCGGAAATTCTGGGGTCAGTACGTACAGTACGTGTTTTTCAGTGTTTTTCAGCGTTTTTAGCGTTGACGCAAACTATTTTCGCATGGCAAACTCGCTGCTCACTGAGGAAGAAACGCCCACGAGTTGACCGCGCAGCGCGCCCGGCTCTCCACTGTTGTTTCAGCGGATGAGCTTGGAAGATCCGAAGTAGCGGAGGATGAGATGCGAAAGATTGCCGTGATCCTGCCTCTAATTCTCGCAACTGCTGCGGTTGCCATGGCTGGTGGGGCTCCACAAGTTCCCGAGATCGATCCCACAAGCGGGGCGGCTGCATTGGCGTTAGTGGCAGGAGCGGTGCTGATCATTCGCGGACGCCGCAAGGCGTAGGCTTTTAGCCCAGGAGGAGTTCGATGCGCAAGTTTTTGATGGTCGTGCCATTTGTTCTGGGATTTGCGGCGGTGGCGATGGCGGGCGTCCCGCCCGTTTGTACTCCCGCTGTTCCGGAGATTGATGCTGCGGGCGGAGCGGCTGCGCTGGCGCTGGTAGCGGGTGCGGTGCTGGTAATTCGAGGACGCCGCCGCAAGGAATAAGCTGTTGACGTAGCCTGTCTGGTGCTGCTTGGTCGGGGGCTAGTCTTAATCCATGAACCTCTGTTCCGCGCTGGTATCGATCCTGAGTTCCGAGAATTGGTTCGCCACCCCGCAGTTTTGCCCGGAGTCTCCTTTGGTGCCTCACGCGAGATCCTCAGCGAAGGTGGGGCGATGACGGTCAACTGGGGAGTCCTCTGGTGGCTCGTCCTGGTGCTGGCCTTTGCGGTGACCGCGCTGGCCGAGACTTTCCTGCCTTTTCGCTCCTTGCCGACTTCCACCGCGCGTCGATGGTTTGCCAACACAGTGCTGATCGTCGCATCGAACGTGGCGCTGATTTGCGTCTACCGGTTCAGCGGTATCTCGCTGGCGTTCACGATGCGGGGGCAATCTCACGGTGTGTTGAACCGCGTGGCCCTGCCTTACTGGGCAAAGTTCGCGATTGGGTTTGCGGCGCTTGACCTTGTCGCCTACGTGTCGCACCGCTTGCAGCACGCCATCGGCCCGATGTGGCGCATGCACCAGGTGCATCACTCGGAAACCGATCTCGATTTGACCACCGGGTTTCGCTTCCATCCGCTGGAGACGCTGTTTGCGGAAGGCCTGGCGTTGGCCGGGGTCGCGCTGCTGGGAACGCCGCCCGCCGCGGTGGGTTTCTCCGGGCTGGCGATTATTGTGCTGGACTTCTTTGAGCATGGGAATTTTCGCATTCCCGATCGCGCCGATGGCATCCTCCGCAGGCTGATCATTACGCCGTCCATGCATCGCTTCCATCATTCCGACGCCGTGGCGGAGCAGAACGCCAACTTTGGCACCGTGTTTTCCTTCTGGGACAGAATGTTCGGAACCTATCGCGCCGGGCATCCGGCGAGTTCAGTTCGTTACGGCCTGGCAGATATGACCGACGGAAGCGAAGCGAACGCCGCTCGATTGCTGCTGCTCCCGTTCCGGCGTGCATCGGGAGCCACGCTGGCATCTGGGCCGTCGCTCGACC
>JBEKTG010000271.1:0-5290 GCA_049516275.1 Candidatus Acidiferrales bacterium | reverse complement strand
ACTCGTCGCAGAGCGAAGATAGTGTGTACCCTCGGCCCCGCCAGCTCGTCGGACCGAATCATTGATAAGATGGTAGTTGCGGGCATGAACGTCGCTCGCCTGAACTTCTCCCACGGCACCCACGACGACCACGCACAGCGCGTCGCCTCGGTTCGCGCCGCCGCCAAGAAATACGAAAAGCCCATCGCCGTCCTGGCGGATATGCAGGGCCCCAAAATCCGCACCGGCTCGCTGGACCGGGGCCTGCCCATACGTCTGCGCTTCGGGCAGCGCTTTTTTATCACCACCAGGAACGTCACCGGGAACGCCGAGGGGGTCAGCACCACCTTCAAGCAACTGCCCGAATCGGTTCACCGGGGAGACCAGATCCTGCTGCGAGACGGCGAGATTGCCCTGCGGGTTCTCTCCGTCCACGGCCGCGACGTCATCTGCCAGGTGGAAAACGCCGGCGAACTCGGCGAGCACCAGGGGATCAATCTTCCCGGCGCGAAACTGAAAATCCCTTCGCTGACCCCCAAAGACCGCAAGGATTTGTCGTTTGCCATCCAGGTGGGCGTCGAATACATCGCGCTGAGTTTTGTGCGCACCGCCGCCGACGTCCGCATGGCCCAGGCGGCCATCCGGCGCGAAGGGAAAGACACCCCGGTAATCGCCAAGCTCGAAAAGCCGGAGGCCATCGACAACCTCGAAGAAATCCTGAAGGTCGCCGACGGCGTCATGGTCGCTCGCGGCGATCTCGGCGTGGAGATGAGGCCGGAGCAAGTCCCCATCGTGCAGAAGCGGATTATTCTGGAGGCGCGCAACGCGCTGGTGCCGGTGATTACGGCGACGCAGATGCTCGATTCCATGCAGAAGAATCCGCGGCCCACGCGCGCCGAAGCGTCCGACGTGGCCAACGCCATTTTTGACGGCAGCGACGCCCTGATGCTCTCCGGCGAAACAGCCGCCGGAAGCTATCCGCTGCAATCGGTGGAAATGATGAACCGGATTATCTGCGAGGCAGAAGCCAACGTTACCCAGCAGCTCCGCCCGCGCCGCTCGGAGCAACCCCGCATCAGCGAGGCCATTGCGGAAGCGATTTGCCACGCCGCCGAAGAGCTGCACATGAAAGCCATCGTGGTCTTCACCGAAACCGGCTACTCCGCGCAGCTGGTTTCCAAATACCGCCCGCGCGCCCCGATCCTCACCTTTTCTCCGAATCAGGAAACGCGCCGCCGCCTGAATCTTTTCTGGGGCGTCGACTCGAAAAGAATGGACCGCATCGAGTACATCGACCAGCTCCCCGCGGTAGTCGAAGAGCGCCTCCGCAAAGAAAAGCTGGTGAAAAAAGGGGACATCGTCGGCATGATCGCCGGAACGCCCATCGGCGCCCGCGGCACCACCAACCTGATGCGTCTCATGCGCATCGGCAGCTAGCCCCTAGGTTACCAGCCAAGTCCCGGTGGAGCGGGCCTTCCCAATTAGGCTTCGGTAGAATCGTCAAGGTTGGCTCCTAGATGTACTGACCGGAGAAATCTTCCTTCTGTCGTTTTTAGCTCACCTGGCCATTGTTCAAAAGTAACTGTTACGTTAAGTGCTAGCGCAAGATCGAGACCTGCAGTTCGGCCTTTTGAAATGACTCTGGCGATGCCCTCGGATTCTGAAACGGCTTCGTTGATGGCGTGGCCTAGCTCCCGCAGCAGTTCCTTCTTGTCCGCATTGGATTTCACAGGAGATATCCCTTCCGTTTATTTCCTAAGACGATAACAAATTGAGAATGGTTCCTCCGAATGGTTGGTTGACGAACTCAAACAATCAGCAGGGCAAGCCAAGCTCTGAGCTGGCAGCGTTTGTCAGGACTTTGCCGTCTTTTCGGCCAACGCTGATCCCAGGGAGTAGGCAACCGAAACGTAGAAGGGCATAGTGATTAGCAACTGGTCCAAACAGTGTGCGTACGGTTGGCATCCCCAACCAAAGTAATATGAGAGTCTGGACTGAATCCCAGCAGAAGGCGGAAGTTCGGACCACTGCGGAATGAGCGCGGTCGCGGTGAAGAACACATAACATAAGACCATCAACGGAAGAACCCAAACCCACACCATTGCTCGATGCTGCCAGCGTCGGCCTAGAACCCATCCGAAACAAAGCCCGGTAGCAATTTGAACCGGGTAAAAGGGATTTGCAGTTAAGACTCGATGCACAAGGTGGCTCGTGGGTGCCCATGCATGAGGCAACACGTCGAACGTTGCCGTAAGAATGAAAGGGGCGAGAATTGCAATCCCAAGTGTCGCTATAAATTGGTGTAGAAGAAAAACGCCCACAAATTTGGAGCGCGAGGTTACGTAATTCATGTTGGGGATTTGTAACACGAAAAGGCACTGTCATGGAAACCGACCCACTACCAGCCCCTATTGTACGTAGCCTCTTTCGGCCCCATCTTCGCTACAATAGTGGATTCCACCATGGAAACCATGTCAGGCGACAGGACGATACTCGACCGCATTGTGGACGCGCGCCGCGCCTCGGTGGCGCATCGCAAGCGCGTGCTGCCGGACGTGGCCGCGCAGAGCACTCCGAGACTATCCGAAAAACTCCTCACGGTCGCTTCTGAGAACGCTTAGAATTATTTTTTTCCCAACCATTCAACCAAAGCCGAAGTAAGAATGGCAAAATACCCCGGGCGATTTTCGTGGCGACAGCGCTTGCAGGGGGCGGTCGCATCGGGGCTGGCGTTTACAACAGGTATGGGGATCACATGAACCGAAGGGATTTTATGCGTTTTGGATGGGCCACAGTGATCGCGGCCGGCGCAGGCAAGCTGCGACCCGCGTTTGCCCAGTCGCTGGCACTCCCCCGGGTTTCGAAGCCGCTGCTGCATCCGACGGTGGCGGTCGCGGGACCCACGGCACACGAGCGCGCGGCGGATTTCACCTTGCGGATCGCACCGATGACACTCGAACTGGCGCCTCAGGTTGTACTCAGCACGATCGGCTACAGCAACCAGGTCCCCGGTCCCATGCTGCGGGTGCGGGAGGGGCAGCCCGTCGCCGTGGAGGTTGTGAACGAGACGGATGTTCCGGAATACGTGCACTGGCATGGCTTGTTCGTTCCCTCGGAGGTGGACGGAGCCGAGGAAGAAGGCACGCCCCCGGTGCCTCCGCACGGCCGCCGACGCTATCAATTCGTGGCCAAGCCGGCGGGTTCGCGATGGTACCACTCGCACGCAATGGCCATGCTGGATCTGCATCGCGGCACCTACACCGGCCAGTTCGGTTTTCTCATGATCGATTCCGGGAATAATCCGGGGCTCTACGATCAAGAGGTCTTTCTGGCGCTGCGCGAATGGGAACCTTATCTGAGCACGATGGATCAGGACGAGATGGCGGCGGATCCCAACGATCCGATGCCCGAAAAGCCCGCCACTCCGGACACGCGTCCCAACGGACTCGAAGTCAGCGCTCCTCTTTATTCCATCAACGACAAGATGCTCGGCGCGGGAGAGCCCCTCCGCGTGCGTCCGGGTCAGCGCATCCTGATGCACCTGCTCAACGCGAGCGCTTCGCAAATTCATCGCATCGCTTTGCCCGCCCACAAGTTTCAGGTGATCGCTCTCGACGGCAATCCCGTGCCCGGGCCTCAGTTGGTCAGCGTGATTGAGATCGCCCCCGGTGAGCGCGTGGATGCGATTGTGGAGATGAATCAGCCGGGCGTCTGGATTTTAGGCGAACTGCGCGACGCCGCGCGGACATCCGGCTTGGGCATCGTGGTGGAATACGCCAATCAGCAGCAGCAGCGCCCCACGTGGCTACCGCTTCCGAGCGCGCGTTGGGACTACACCATCTTTGGCAAGCCCGCTGCGCATCCGGCGCCACCGGCGCCAGACCAAACCATCGACATGGTCTTCGAAAAAGTGCCGGGCGGGCCCCACGGGATCAATCACTGGCTCGTCAACGGCAAGGAATATCCGCATGAACGGGAATTCGTGTTTCGGCAGGGAGGTCGCTACCGGCTGGTGTTTCACAATCGCAGTGACGATTCCCACCCCCTGCACATCCACCGGCACCTGTTCGAGCTTGTCGAGCTCAACGGCAAGCCGACTGCCGGCATCAGGAAAGATACGGTGGTCGTGCCCGCATTTGGACGCGCCGCCGTGGATCTGGTCGCCGACCAACCGGGCCTCACGCTGTTTCACTGCCATATCCAGCAGCACATGGACTTTGGTTTCAAGGCGCTGTTTCGCTACGCCTGAGCACCGCATGGCTTGCAAAACGGGCGGGGTGGCGATTCTGCGGAGCCTGCGGTTGTGCATCCGTGCAGCGGCATAGCTTGAATTCGGTCGTTATGAATCGACGACGGATTCGCTTACGGCAAGCCTCTCTAGTCCCTGGAAGCGTCAAGGACATTCCGTTTTGCCGATGTGTTTAAACGACCTCCCAAATAATCTGTGTTATAGATTTTTCACATGATCGAAATACACGCGAAATATTGAACGGATATGCTCTCACCTTGGCAACTATCCAGCTACAAGCCCGAAAGGAAGGAACTGCATGAAGACGATCCGGAGCAGGTTCCGAGCGCCAATGCTCATAGGGGCAGCCGCCTCGGTGTTGGTATTTGCGAACGGAGCAATGGCGCAAAACGCCGCTGGCAATACGTGGCCTTACGCACCGACGCGCCCCTCGCCCCTGCTTGTGGTGGTTGGCGACATCGCCTGCCAGCCAGGCGAGGCGGAGCCGGGAGGTGAGGCTGCACATGAAAACTGCCTCACCCCGAAGGCCCCCTACACCAGCGCCTCTCTGTGGCAATCCCAGGAGGCCACTGCGAATCAGATTGAGGCCATGCAGCCCGACGCCGTCGCGATCACCGGAGATCTGCAATACCAGGTAGGTCAATATCAGGACTTTGAACAATCGTTCAATTTGACCTATGGCGCTTTCAAATTTCTCCATCGGCCCTCCCCCGGCAACCACGAGTTTTATGACGAACATAGTGCGACGGGCGTTGCCGGCTACGGCTACTTCTCCTACTACAATGGCTTCCAGGTCAATTCCAGCGGACAACCGATCACGGTTCAGCTCGGGGACCCGTGCCCAGAAGCGCTGTCGGCGGCGTGCAACTACCCGGGCCTTACCACTTCCGACCCCCAACCCGTGCCGCGATCGGATGGACAGGCGGGGCACTTCGAGCAAACGGGCGGAGTCGGAACCACCTCAACGCCGGGGGCCACAGTTGGAGTCGGAGATGGCTGGTACTCCTATAATCTAGGCTCCTGGCACCTGATCTCGCTCAAGATCGAGTGCTCGACCCAGCC
>JBEKTG010000270.1:0-5921 GCA_049516275.1 Candidatus Acidiferrales bacterium | reverse complement strand
GAAGTGAGGGATCTGCATCTGGTTTTGGATTCCTCCGCGGGAAGACAGACAACCGAAATTCAGGACGATCATGAACAAACTATCCATTCGTGACCTCGACCTCGGCGGCAAGCGCGTTTTTATTCGCGTGGATTTCAACGTGCCGCTGGACGGCGCTACCGTCACAGACGACACGCGCATCCGCGAAACCCTGCCCACGCTCCGGCTGGCCATCGAGCGCGGCGGGCGCCTTGTGCTGGCCTCGCACCTCGGGCGCCCCAAGGGCAAGGTGAATCTCAAGTACAGCCTTGCTCCCGTAGCCGCACGTTTGAATGATTTGCTCGGCAAGCCAGTGGAATTCGCAGCCGATTGCGTAGGAGCAGAGGCCGAGGCGAAAAGCAATGCGCTGAAAAATGGCGACGTGCTGCTGCTTGAAAATGTGCGCTTTCACGCGGAGGAGGAAGCGAACGACCCCGCGTTCTCGAAACGGCTCGCCGCGCTTTGCGACGGCCTCTTCGTGTGCGACGCGTTCGGCTCGGCGCACCGCGCGCATGCCTCGGTGGTCGGTATCACCCAGTTTGTGGGGCAGTCGGCCGCGGGGCTGCTGATGGAGAAAGAGCTCGCGTATCTCGGGAAGGCGATTTCGAACCCCGAGCGCCCGTTCGTTGCCGTGCTGGGCGGCGCGAAGGTTTCGGACAAGATCGAAGTGGTTCAGAACCTGATGAAGCTTGCCGACGCGATGCTGATCGGCGGCGCGATGGCGTATACGTTTCTGAAATCGCAGGGTCTGCCTATAGGGAAGTCGCTCGTGGAAAACGACAAGCTCGATCTGGCTCGTGCGCTGCTTGACGAAGCCCGCCAGCGCAATTTCCGGCTGCTGCTGCCGGTGGACCACGTGCTGGCCGAATCGCCCGATTCCACCGCGACGGAAATTGCCGGCATTTCCGCCACGCCGGAAGGCTGGATGGGGCTCGACATTGGCCCGAAGTCGATCGAGCTCTTCAGTCAGGAGATATCGAAGGCTCGCACGATCGTGTGGAACGGCCCGCTCGGGATGTTTGAGCGGCCGGCATTCGCGCAGGGAACGCTGGCCATCGCGCGCGCGGTGGCCGCGGCTACCGTAAAGGGCGCGACCTCGATCATCGGCGGCGGGGATTCCGTTGCTGCCGCGGAACAGTCCGGCGTGGCGCGGCAGATTTCTCATATCTCCACCGGCGGCGGAGCTTCCCTCGAATTCCTGGCGGGCGAAAAGTTGCCGGGAGTCGAAGCCCTTACCAATAAGTGAAGCGCTTCCCCGAACAGACGTTTGATCCCGCGATTTGAGACCGTACCGCGACCATTACCCCTCACGCACTACCGGAGGTATCGGTAGACAGGCCCTCACCGATTTTTGGCCCTCTGCGCATAACCTTCGATATGATGATGAGTGGTGTTTGAGGCTTCGGGCGAGCACCGCCCGTGCGCGCCGACAAAGATTGACGAAAATGTTTCCGCCTGAGATCAAAATTCGCGACTTGAGCATCCGTCCTGCGACGATTCTGGCTCCCATGGCGGGGGTTACCGACACGGTTTTCCGCCGCGTGATTCGTTCTCTCGGTGCGTGCGGCCTGATCATGACCGAATTCACCAGCGCCGAGGGCCTTTCGCGCAAGGGAGCGCGAACTCTGCGCTACCTCTACTTCGACGAGGACGAGCGCCCGATCGCCGCACAGATTTTCGGCTCCGATCCCGAGGTGATGGCTTCCGCTGCCGCGCTCACCGAAGACCTCGGCTTCGACCACGTGGACATCAACCTCGGCTGCCCGGTAAAGAAAGTCGTGAAGTGCGGTGGATCGGGCTTGCTGCGCGACCTGCCGCATCTCGAAAAACTTCTCACCGCCGTGCGCGCGGCGGTCCGCATTCCGCTAACGATAAAAATCCGCTCGGGGTGGGACGAGAACAACATCGTTGCAGTGGATGTGGCGCGCATGGCCGAGCGAATCGGCATCGAGGCCATCGCCGTTCACCCGCGCACGCGCATGCAGGGCTATGCGGGCAACGCGGACTGGAGCGTCATTCGGGCGGTGAAGCAGGCGGTGCGGATTCCGGTGATTGGCAACGGCGATGTCCGCACGCCGCAGGACGCCGTCCGCATGATTGAAGAGACCGGGTGCGACGCGGTGATGATCGGACGCGCGGCATCGTCGAATCCGTGGATATTTCGCCAGATCGCCGACTACCTTGCTACCGGCACCTACACTGAGCCAACCGAAGCGGATCGCTACCGGCTGCTATCCGGATATTTCCGCAGCCTGATCGAGGCCGAAATGCCCGATGCGATCGGGAAAATGAAGCAGTTCGCCACGCTCTTTACGCACGGGGTACGCAACGGAGGGGAACTGCGGCAGGCCGTTCACCACTCGCATACCACAGCTGAAATCCTGAATTGCGTCGATGAGTTTTTTGCCCACACCGCTTCGGCAAGCGCCGACTAAGGTTTTCACTCGTCGCGCGTCACCAGGAGTTGCTTGTAAGCCTCACGCCGCGTTAGCCCCCGTTCGCGAGCCGCTTGTTTGAGTGCGGCTTTGCGGTCGACGCCAATTTCCTTCATGATCGCGTCCACGCGATGCGATAGAGGCTCGAGAACAGCCGGCGATGCGCCAATGGCATTTTCCGCCTGCGCCGTCAGGCCGTCCGCGGCGCCTATCAGCAGCGTTATTTCTCCGCGCGCGGCCTTCTTTCTGACGGCAGCGGCGATATCTTCCAAGTGCCCGCGTAGAAACTCCTCGTACATCTTGGTAATTTCACGCGCCACCACAGCGGGACGGTTGCCGAGAATCTCGAGAGCGTCATCCAGCGTATCGCTTAGCCGGTGCGGCGCTTCGTAGAGCGCCAGCGTGCGAGGCTCGGAGGCCAGGGCGCGCAGGGCTTTTCGTCGCGCGCTTTGACGCGCCGGGAGGAACCCCACAAAGGCAAACTCTTCAACGGGCATTCCAGAAGCAGCGAGGGCGGCGACGAAGGCGGAAGGTCCGGGCAGCGGGACCACCTTGATCCCGTGCCGCACGCACAGGCTTACCAGGCGGTGGCCGGGATCGGAAATGGCCGGCGTTCCGGCGTCGCTTACGAGCGCGATCTTTGCGCCCTGCTCGAGTTCGATCACGATTTCGGGGGCGCGGGTGAGTTCGTTGTGCTCGTGATAGCTGATCAGCCGCTTTTGGATGTCGAAGTGGGAGAGCAGCTTCAGAGTCTGGCGGGTATCCTCGCAAGCGATGGCGTCGGCTTCCTTCAGGATGCGCAGGGCTCTCAGGGTGATGTCTTCGAGATTGCCGATAGGCGTCGCCACCACGTATAAACAGCCGAGCGCCGTTTCGTCCGCTTTCGTTTTTGTCATTTTCGTGAGCCGAGTTACTGCGAACGAAGTCTACCACACGCTTCTCCAGCCGCTTAACGTCGGCCTTTTTTGCTTTTTGGTTGGAGGCACGCCATACTATATTTTCGCTTGGTCACCATCTTTTGAGAGGAGTCTGCATTGCCGTTATACGAATACGAGTGCGTCAAGTGCGGCCACCGCTTCGAAAAGATCGAGCCCTTCTCCGCTGCGGCGGTGAAGAAGTGCCCGAAATGCGGGGCGAAGGCGGAGCGGCAGTTGTCCGCATCGGCGATCCAGTTCAAGGGTACCGGCTGGTACGTGACTGATTATGCGGGGAAGAAGCCCGATAGCTCGTCTTCCGAGAGTTCGAGTGACGGCTCGAAGGCCAAGGAGAAGTCCGGAGATTCGAAATCGAGCGAATCGAAGTCTTCGGAAACGTCGAAGAGTTCGGAGACTTCGAAGGGTTCGTCGTCTGAAAAGGGAACTGGGAAAAAGAAGAAGTAGCCGTACTGCGCGTCCGTGGCTTGGATGAAAGCCTGAAGAGAGATTCCTCGTCGCTTCGCGCGCTGCGGATGACAACGAAAGACAACCGCTCTAAGCGGCGGCAAGATCGCTGTAGGGTCGGCAGCAACGATACGATTTACAGCTTCAAATCCTTCAGGTAGGCGCGAAAATCGTTGCCTAGTTTTGGATCTTTCAGCGCCAGCGTTACGGTGGCCTTCAGATATCCGAGTTTATCGCCCGCGTCATGCGTCTTGCATTCGCCCACGTAGGCCCACAGGCCCGCGCCTTGTGCCAGGGCGCGCAGGGCATCCGTTATCTGGATTTCGCCGCCTGCTCCCGGTTTGGTTTTTTCGAGGAAGCCGAAAATCTCCGGAGGCAGCACATAACGTCCGGTGACGGCCCAATTGGAAGGCGCTTTATCGGGGCTCGGTTTTTCTACCAAATCCTTGATCCGCAACAGGCGGTCGCCCCAGTTCGCTTGCTTGGCCGGCGAGGCGTCAATGATCCCGTACAAATGAAGCTTTTCGCGCGGGACAACTTCGACGTCAATGGCGCCTTTGCCGGTAGCCTCGTAAATTTCGACGAGGCGTCGCGTCGCGGGAACCTCGCCGTCCATTACGACATCTCCGAGTAGCACGGCAAACGGTTCGTCGCCCACCAGGTCCCGGGCGCACAGCACTGCGTGGCCCAGGCCCAGCGCCTCACTCTGGCGCGTGGAGCTGATGCGGATCCCAGAGCCGATTCCGTGCACGAGGTCGCGCTCGGCTTCCTTGCCACGACTTTCGAGGAAGTGCTCCAGCTCGGGTGCGAAATCGAAGTGATCCTCGATCGAGCCCTTGTGCCGCGCGGTCACGAAGATGAGGTGCTCGATTCCGGACGCGATGCATTCCTCCACCGCGTATTGAATCAGCGGCCTATCGACGAGGGTCAGCATCTCCTTGGGGATAGCCTTTGTGGCCGGCAGGAATCGCGTCCCGAGTCCCGCTACCGGTAGGACCGCTTTTCGCACTCGCTTCGGTTTTTCGGTCATGGCTTGATTGCGCGGCGGCAAGGCTCTTCCTGGTCTTGCGCCGCGTGTTTGCCTCTCGTTGTTATTCGCGAAGGAGCGCGTGTGTTGCGCCGGCGTCGCGGTGATGTTTGGCTGACTGTTCAATTCGCGCAGTCGGAAGTGTACCCGCCAACCGGTCCCCACCCCACCTCATGCTACCATAACGTTTTCAAGCGCCACCGCGGGGGTGACAGAGTTGAAATCCTCCTGCGACGAGACCGCGGCCGCTGTTGTAGCCGACGGGCGGCGCATACTTTCGAGCGTGGTTTCTTCGCAAGTCGCTATTCACCGCAAATATGGAGGGGTGGTGCCGGAGCTGGCTTCGCGCGAACATCTCAGGCAGATCGTCCCCGTAGTGCGGGAAGCGCTGGAGCAAGCGCAGATCAGTTTGCCGCAAGTGGATGCGATTGCCGTGACGCGCGGCCCGGGATTGATTGGCGCGCTGCTTGTGGGAGTGACGTACGGCAAGTCTCTGGCGATCGCGCTGAAGAAGCCGTTGATCGGCGTGAACCATCTGGAAGGGCACGTCCATGCGGTGTTTCTGGACGCGCATTCTGCAGGACGAACGCCCGTCTTGCCGGCGGTCTGCCTGATTGTCTCGGGAGGCCACACGGTTCTCTATCACGTGACGTCGGAAACGACGGACGGAGCGCGGCAATTTCATTACGCGCGCATCGGAGGCACGCGCGACGACGCCGCGGGCGAAGCCTACGATAAAGTGGCGCGCATGCTCGCACTGGGTTATCCGGGAGGGCCTATCATCGACCAGCTGGCGGCGCACGGAAATCCCGAGGCAATTCGCTTCGCCGAACCCAAGATGAAGGGGAACGTTTACGATTTCAGCTTCAGCGGGATCAAGACGGCGCTGCTTTATCACCTTAAGCGCAATCCGCAGCTGCAGCCCGAAATTGAAGCGCGCCAGCAGGCGCTTGCGCGAGGAGAGCGAAAGGCGGAAGCGCTGCGTCCGCTCTCGACGCAGCCCACGCTGGACCTGATCGCGAGCTTTCAGCACTCGGTGGTGGAGAATCTTATTTCGCGCAC
>JBEKTG010000269.1:0-5317 GCA_049516275.1 Candidatus Acidiferrales bacterium | reverse complement strand
CAAGGCGTTTGATCAGCCCGGAAGCTTGTGCAATTCCACCGCGCGAGCAATAGAAAATGTAACGACCGGCTGAACTTTCAATTTGAATCGTCGGCATTTGTCGCGAAGAAATGTAACACAATTCTTTGAGCGCTTTGCGGGCGCTCGCGACGGGCAACTAGCGGAATTTCTGCTGCAGCTCGGCCACCGAGGCGAGGATCACGTGTCCTACGATGGCGATGCTGCGCGGGCTTACTTGGTCGAGCGTGTCCTTGGATGTGTGCCAATAGCCTAGTTTCACGTAGCCTCCGTATTCGATGATGTCGGCGGAGGGCACGCCACGGCTGAGGAACGGGCCGTGGTCATCGTCGACCCCTTCTTCCTGCGAGACAAAGACATTTGCGTAGCCCAGCCGCGCCGCGGTGTTCCAGATGAGGTCGTTCAGCCACTTTGTCGACTGGGACTCGCGCGGGATCTGCAGGTTGTACTGGCCCACCATGTCGGCGAGGATCAGCGCGCGGATGCGCTTCAGCTCTCCCGCGACGGCCATGCGCGCGGCGAGTTCGCGGCTTCCGTAGACGCTGTCGGAGGCGCTCCAGGTGACCTGCGCTTCTTCGCCATCGAGGAAGGCGATCCACACCGCATTGGAGCCTTGCTTTTCCTTGCACAGGAGGCGCGCGATTTCGAGCATCACGCCGGTGGAGGAGCCCGCGTCGTCGGCCCCCACAAAACTATCGATGTTGCGCGCCGTGTCGTAATGCGTGAGGAGCAGGATGATTCCCGGGCCTGTGCCGGGGATCTTCACGACTAGGTTACGCATCTCCACGTCGCCGATGGGCGTCTGGGAATGGAACGCGTCTTCCTCGACGGGGCAGCCGAAGATCTTCAGCTGCGTGCGGATGTAATCCTGCGTGCGGTGGATGGCGTCGGTTGCAGGAGGACGCGGCCCGAAGCTGACGAGCTTCGCCACGTAGTCATAGGCCTGCGCGCCATCGAAGCCGCCGGTCTGCGACGCAGGCGGCGCCTTGTCGCCCGGCGGAATCTGCGGCACAGCGTCGGCAGCAGCGGCGCTGGCGGTAGCCGCGATCGCGGGAGCTGAACTGGCTCCCGTTGCTCCGCCGTGGCCGCAGGAAATCAGTACAGCCGCACAAGCGCACGCCAGGGTTATACGCCGCAGGTTTGCAACAAGCCGCACGTTAGTGGACCCCGCCTTCCGCCAGTTCCCTGGCGCGCTTCTTTCGGACCACCGCATAGGACACGAAAACGCCGACAAAATAAAGCACGATCATCGGCGCCATGAAGATCAGCATGGTGGTGGCGTCGGGAGTGGGAGTGATGATCGCGGCGGCTACCGTAATAATCAGCATCGCGTAGCGGAAATTTTTCAGCAGAAATTTGGGCGTGACGATGCCGAAGATCGACAGGATGAAAATCAGCACCGGCAGCTCGAAGATCAAGCCCAGACCGATCAGCACGATCAGGATCAGGCTGAAATATTCGTTGATGCTGATGAGGGGCTTCACCGGGCCGTCGTAGGCAAAGCCGATCAGGAAGTGCAGCATCTGCGGCAACAAGATGAAGTAGGCGAACGCGATGCCGCACAGAAAGAGGAACATCGACGACACGATGAATCCGGCCGCCGCCCGCCGCTCGTGCTTGTACAAGCCGGGCGCCACAAACAGCCATACCTGGTAGAGCACCCAGGGCATCGCAATGACGATCCCGAGATAAACGCCCAGGTTGATCACCAGGCTGATGTACCCGGCGGGGCTGGTGTAGTAAAGCTTGTCGTCCAGATGATTGGCGCGAAGGGCGGACTGCATCGGCTCGACGATCAAGCCGATGAAACGCTTCGAGACGAGCAATCCAACTATGATTCCAGCGCCGACGCCGATCAGCGCGGCAACGATGCGTTTTCGGAGTTCGACCAGGTGGTCGAAAAACGACATGCGACCGCCGGCTTCCTCCTCGGCGACCTGGCGCTCGGTGCGCTCAGGCTGGATGGATTCCGGCATCGGTCAGCGTCTCGGGATTGTGTTCCGTTTCGAGTGTAGGGGCCGGCTGCGCCGGCTCTTTCGGCGCTCCGCCGATCCGATTCTCCTCGGAATGATTGTCCGTCGCTGCAGCGTGCTCGGGGGAATCAGTCACAGGGGAAGGCGCTTCAGCTTCCGTGGAAGCTCCAGCAACATTGTCAGTAACATTTGCAGCGACATTGGCAGCAACACCGGAGATATGCGGCGGAGTGGTAGCAACGCTGCCCGGCAGTGGTGGAACAGGTGACTCAAATTCTGGCGGCAGCGCGGCCGCGGCGGGGGACACCGGAGTCGCGGCGCTCGCTACTTCGCTGCGCAGCCGCCGCTGATCGGCCTCGCGTTCGAGGTCTCGAAGATGTCCTTCGAAGGTAGACCGCAGGTCGCCGGTGGCGCGTTTGAACTCGCCCATAATTTTGCCGAGGTTCCGCGCCAGTTCGGGCAACTTTTCCGGCCCGAAGACAACCAACGCCACGATAAAGACGATGATTAGGTGGGGGATACTCAGCATGTCGAAGCCACGGCGACGCTTTCCCGTGCCGTTTTTGCATCATAGAAGAGGGCTGGAAGCGTGTCAAACGGGCACTATGCTATACTCCGAAAAGCCCGGCGAAGCCCAGGAAAAGCGAGGTCGCATGCAATCATCGCAAGCATCGAAATCTTCGGGGCGTGGACTGTTCCTCTTAGTTCTGGTGCTGGGAGCCTCGGCGCTGCTGGGCGGCCTCTACGGGCCGTCGGTGCGAGCGACGGCTGCCGGCTCGGATGACCTGCAAGACTCCGTAAAGAGCTTCACCCGCGTGCTTTCCGTGGTCGAGCGCAATTACGCCGATCCCGTGGATGTGGACAAGTCCATCTACGATGGCGCGATTCCCGGCATGCTTCACGTGCTCGATCCGCACTCGAACTTTTTCGATCCGCAGCAGTACGCCTTGTTCCGCGAAGAGCAGGAAGGAAAATACTACGGCGTCGGCATGACGGTGGCGCCGCGCGAGAATCAGACGGTGGTGTTGGCGCCGTTCATGGCTTCCCCCGCCGCCAAAGCTGGAATCCGCCCTGGCGATACGATCCTGCAGGTGGATGGCAAGAACTGCACCGGTCTCACCACCACGCAAGTGGCCGATATGCTGAAGGGCGCCAAGGGAACCACGGTCCACATCTCGCTGGGCCGCGAGGGTTGGGAGAAGCCCATCGAAGTAACCGTGGTGCGCGACGAGATTCCCCGCCCCGGCGTCGAATTTTCGGAAATGGTCAAGCCAGGCATCGGGTACGTCCGCGTATCGACGTTCAACGAGACCACCGACAGCGATCTGGCGGAAGCCCTCAAGCAGCTGAGCTTCTCGAAGCTCGATGGTTTGATTATCGATTTGCGGAACAACGGCGGCGGCCTTTTGAATCAGGCCGTGGGCATGGCCGATATGTTCCTCGACAAGAACGAGATTGTGGTTTCCCACCGAGGCAGGTCGTCCCCGGAACGCCGATATTATGCGGTGCGCGGGAATCAGGGAATCGAAGTGCCGCTGATCGTTCTCGTGAACGGTCAGAGCGCGTCGGCATCGGAAATCGTTTCCGGCGCGATCCAGGACCACGACCGCGGGCTGATCGTGGGCGAAGTGAGTTTCGGAAAAGGCTTGGTGCAGACACAATTCCCGTTGAGCGAAGACACCGCGCTTCTTCTGACTACCGCGCGCTACTACACGCCGAGCGGCCGCCTGATCCAGCGCGACTACAAGAACGTGACGCTCTACGACTACCACTACAATCCGAAGCCGCCTCAAAAGCCCGAAGTGAAGCTTACCGACGGCGGACGGCAGGTGTTTGGCGGCGGCGGAATCACGCCCGATCAAACGATCGCCATGCCCAAGCCCAATGAGTTCGAGGAAATGCTGCTCAGGCACGGCGTGTTCTATCCGTTCCCCTCCGGCGTGGGCGATTTCGCGCGCTATTATCTCGGTACCCGGCCAACCATCACGAAAGAGTTTTCACCCGACGATTCCGTGATCGCGCAACTCCGCAAATTCCTGAACCAGCAGCACGTGAAGTATACGGATCAGGACCTGCAGGCGAACGATTCGTGGCTGAAGTGGGAGATCAAGCGCGAGGTGTTCACGACGATCTTCGGACTCAACGAAGGCTACAAAGTGGCTCTCGAGAACGACGCCCAACTGGACAAGGGCATCGAGATGATCCCCCAGGCGAAAGCGCTCTACGCCAACGTGCGTAAAGTGGTGGCGCAACGGCAATCCGATGGGACGCGGCCTTAGGATCGAGTAACATCGATCACATAACTCCGACCAGGTAATCCCGATCAGATATCTTGCTCGGGCAAATGGGATCGGGCCGATCGGATCTAATAATCGCACCTGCAAAGTGAGACGCTTCCGCCCGGTAACAGGCCTACCGACTCTCCGTTCTGCCCTTCCATGGGGATAGCTACTTGGATGTTGGGGGTGGGGGACCCTGCAATTTCGCGAGGTATTGCTTAGCCTGGTCCGCCTTCAGCTTGTCCTGATTGAACTTCAGATACTGCTTCGCTTCCGCCGTGGCCGACGCGATATCGCCTTTCGCCTCGTAAATATGCGCCAACAGATAGTGTATGGTCGGCTGCCGGTGATCGCGATCCATGCCCTCGGCCATTAACGCGCTCCGCTCGGCCTCGGGCAGTTTATTCGTGTTGAAGAAAGCCGTCGCGCGGTAGAAGTAGGCATACATATCGCCGACAGGATTCAGGCCAAGAGCGGAATTCGTAACATTCAACAGCTCGTCCCAGTGGCCGCTTCTAGCATCCAGTTCTGCCAGACAAATGTAGGGAGGCAAATAGGTGGGATCGGCCGCCGAGGCATGCGAACAGGCATCGTGCGCTTTGTCCACCTGCTGCTCGGCTTCCAGAACCTGCCCCATCATCACCCAGGCCGCCACGTAGTTGGAATATTTCTCAATGGCTCCGCGGATGTGTTCTTCGGCTTCGGCAAATTTTTTCTTCCGGAAATCGCTGCACGCTTTGTCGTATTCGCTGCGGGCTTTGTCGGGGACCTGCAGGCGCATGACGCTTACGGTCGCGCCGCGAATCGACGAGAGAGCCCATGGCAGACAATTCTCATCCTCGACGATTTGAGCCCTGGGCATGGAACTATCGCCAATGAGGGGCTGCATCATTCCCGGTTGTGACATGGGCTGGGTGCCCAATTCAGGCGCCCCGGAAAGAGTTGGTGCGTTGCCACCCGATGGGGCGCCGCCACCGCCTGACCGCATTCCTCCACCGCTTCTCTGGGCGAGAACAGGACCGACCGCGAAAGAAAACGCGACTGCGA
>JBEKTG010000268.1:0-5878 GCA_049516275.1 Candidatus Acidiferrales bacterium | reverse complement strand
TGTTCTGGTTCTATTCGCATCCCGCCGTGTACATCATGATTCTGCCGGGCATGGGCGTGATCAGCGAACTGATCACCGCGTTCTCGCGCAAGAAAATCTTCGGCTACAGCTTCGTGGCGTTTTCGAGCCTGGGGATCGCGATCATCAGCTTCGTGGTGTGGGGCCACCATATGTTCGTCACCGGGCAGTCGCTGTACGCGGGCTTGGTTTTTTCCGTGCTCAGCTTCGTGGTGGCGATTCCATCGGCGGTGAAGGTATTTAACTGGACCGCGACGCTTTACAAGGGCTCGATTTCCTACGAAGCGCCGATGCTCTACGCTCTCGGCTTCATCGGCCTGTTCACCATGGGCGGCTTGACGGGATTGTTTCTCGCCTCGCTCGCGACCGACGTCCACCTGAACGGCACCTACTTCATCGTGGCCCACTTCCACTACATCATGGTGGGTGGAGCGGTGATGGCCTATCTCGGCGGCATTCACTACTGGTGGCCCAAGATTACCGGCCGGCTCTATCCCGACCTGTGGGCACGTTTCGCGGCGCTCATCATTTTCATCGGCTTCAACCTGACGTTTTTTCCGCAGTTCATGCTCGGCTACCTCGGGATGCCGCGGCGCTATGGCATCTATCCCGCGGAGTTTCAGGTGCTCAACGTCATGTCATCGGCGGGCGCGTCGATTCTTGCCGTCGGCTACGTGATTCCGCTGATTTATTTCTACTGGTCGTGGAACTACGGGCCGCCCGCGGGCCCGAATCCCTGGGGTGCGACAGGCTTGGAGTGGACCACCGCTTCGCCTCCGCCCACCGAAAATTTCGAGCATATCCCGATCGTTACAGAAGACGCATACAACTACCCAACGGCGGACGTGGCCAGTGAGTGACACCGCATTGCATCATCCGAACCCCACCGGGTTCGCCCATCAGTTCGAGGATCTCGAGCAGCAGCACGAAGCCGGAAGGCTGGGAATGTGGATCTTCCTCGCCACCGAAATCTTGTTTTTCGGCGGCATGTTCACTTCCTACACCATCTACCGGGCCCTGCACCTGCCGTCCTTCATCATCGGAAGCCACCTGCTCGAAGTTCAGTTTGGCGCCACCAACACCGTCGTGCTCATCTGCAGCAGCTTGACGATGGCGCTGGCGATTCGCGCGGCGCAAACCGGCAAGAGCAAGTCTTCGATTATCTTTTACCTCATCCTGACGATGTTCCTGGGCGCTTTGTTTCTGGGACTCAAGCTCCGGTTCGAGTGGTACCACGACTACGTCGAACACATCGTCCCCGGTTTCGGCTTCCAGTACCGGCCCGAATGGGGTTCGGCCGCGCCCGGAGTGCAGATGTTCATGTGCTTCTACTTTTTCATGACCGGCCTGCACGCCCTGCACATGATAGTCGGCCTTGGCCTCTTGGCGGTTCTGGTGGGCATGAGCGCTCGCGGCCGGTTTACGTCGCAGTATTACGTGCCCTTGGAGATCAGCGGCCTGTACTGGCATTTCGTCGATATCGTCTGGATCTTCCTGTTTCCGCTGCTCTATCTCATTGGCGGACGCTATAGCATAGGAGGGCACTGATGTCCGGCCACGGCGAACACCAGGAACACACGGCGCATGTGGTTCCCATTTCCACCTACGTGGGTGTTTTCATAGTGCTATTGGTCGGGACGGCTCTCACCACGGCGGTTGCCTATATCGACCTGGGGCGCTGGAACACAGTCGTGGCGTTAGCGATCGCAGTAACCAAGATGCTGTTCGTCATCCTGTTTTTCATGCACGTCAAATACAACCCGGGGCTTACGAGGATCATTATCGCCGGCGCCTTTTTCTGGCTCGGCATCATGATCTGTTTTTCCATGGCCGATGAGCTGACACGCGGCTGGGAATACAACCCCCCGGGCTGGACCCCGGGAATGATTCTTCCGTATCTCTTCCACTTCCTGTTCTAACTTCCATGGATTAACGAAATAAACGACGAAACAAAGGGCGCTCAGCGGTAGGCGCGGAACGCGACCACTGCGTTCAACCCCCCAAAAGCGAACGAATTGGAGAGAGCCGCCTCCGCGCGCGCTGCCCTCGACTGATTCGGAATGTAGTCAAGGTCGCATTCCGGGTCGCGCTCGTTGTAATTCGCCGTGGGCGGCAGGATGCCATGATGCAGCGCCAGAATAGTGGCAATCGCTTCCAGCGCCCCCGCGGCCCCCAGAGCGTGCCCGTGCAGTGATTTCGTGGAGCTCACCGGGAGCTTGTTCGCATGCGCGCCAAACACCTCCCGGATCGCGCGCGTCTCGGTGGGATCGTTTCCCGGCGTGCCGGTGCCGTGAGCGTTGATATAGCCAACCTGCTCGGGCTCGATCCCGCCTTCACGCAACGCCGCGCGCATGGCCCGGGCTGGGCCAATCACGGTGGGCTGGGTCAGGTGGTGGGCGTCCGACGTCATCCCGAAGCCGCAAACTTCCGCGTAGATTCGCGCGCCGCGCGCCTGGGCGGCCTCGAACGGCTCGAGGATCATCATCGCGCCGCCCTCGCCAAGGATCATGCCCCGGCGGTCCTTGCTGAATGGCCGGCAAGTATCGGGAGCGATCACCCGCATGGCCTCCCAGGCCTTCAGCAGTCCTATTGTAAAGGGAGCCTCGCTGCCGCCCGTTACCGCCATCTCGGCGTCGCCGTCCCGGACGAGCCGGAAAGCCTGCCCGATGGCATGGTTTGAAGAGGAACAGGCCGTCGCCACGGTGTAGGTAGGGCCGGTCAGACGCAGATCCATCGAAATCTGGCTGGCGCCGGCATTGGCCATGGTTTTGGGAATCGTCAGGGGATGCACCCGGCCGCGCCCGGCCACATAAAGGTCCTCAAAGCCGCTTTCCAGCGCCGCCTGGCCGCCCACTGCCGAGCCGCACACGATAGCGGCGTTCTCGCGCAGTTCCGGCGTCAGATCGAGGCCCGAGTCGCGCAACGCCTCTCTAGCCGCCACCACGGAGAATTGCGCAAAGCGATCCAGTTGCGCGTCCTTGCCGCCCTCGAAGTGTTTCAGCGGATCGAAACCACGCACCTGCGCCCCGTTTTGAAAGCGTACCGTCGAAAGATCGATCCCGGTGATCGCCCCGATGGCAGGCGTTCCGTCAACGAAAGACTTCCAGTTCTCGGCAAGGTTCAGGCCCAGGGGAGACACAATCCCCAGCCCGGTAATCGCGACGCGTCGTCGCGTCATTCTCGATCACCAGCTTCTCGTCCGCTATGCGTGGCTGGAAGAATTATGGGAGCTGCGTGAGGGCTCATCAGGGGTCGCGGGAACTACGTGGCTGGGGTGGCCGAGCCCAGTGAGGCGTCCGGCGGGGTCGCAGCGAGGATTTTTTTGACGCCGTCCACAATATCGCTCACCGTGCGGATGGAGCGAACGTCGTCGTCCGGAATCGAAATTTTGAACGCGTTCTCCAACTCGAAAAGCAGCGTAAAAACGTCCAAGGAATCGATGCCCAGGTCCTGGAGATTCGTTTCCATCGAGATTTTTTCAGCGGGTATCCGCTTTACCGAGGCGAGCGTCGCGATCACTTTTTCGGCCACTTCATCAGGCATCGAGAAACTCCCTTGAGTAATCCATTTGCACGATATCCGCCGCGCGGCCACCCGCATCCGCGAGGTTCCAGCTTCTTCTTCGATCCGTATCCTTTGGTAAGATACCAAATTCTAGCAGGAGTTGCCTCGCAACCGCCTGACTTTCCGGCCCTTCCCGTTGGATGCGCTCCGGTGGACAGGTGTCCTCACCTGTCCCATTTATGTCCCCGCGTCCAGTAGTCGTCCACAGCTCAAACCGCCGACAATCCCCATGACAAGAATTGCCATTAAAGGTGCCACGCGTTTTGCTTACCGGGGAATTGAGCCGCGCCAACAGACTTCGCAGTCTGACGCTGGCCGTTGCTCTTGCTGCGACAACCGTGCTGGGTGGCTGCGTGGGCCTTACGCGCCAGTCGGCGGCACTGGCTGGAGCAAGCGGCGCATCGAGCGCGGGCACGACTGCGCCCACGGGTGATGCGGTGCTTTCCGTAAGCAGCCCCAGTTTGAGCTTCGGCAACGTCTCAGTTGGTTCCGCGACGTCTACTCTGCTGAGCCTCACGAATAGTGGCGCGGCAATCCTGAATATCTCCTCGGTGTCTGTTTCGGGCAACGGCTATAGCGTCAGCGGTGGCTCGAGCGTTGCGCTGATGCCCGCGCAGTCCGTAACCGTTTCCGTTAATTTTGGTCCCACTGTCCCGGGATATGCCGCCGGCACCCTCAGCGTGTCCAGCAATGCTCAGAACTCCGCCGTGCAGGTGGCCATTTCCGGCACGGGTATCACCGCCCAGGTAGGAGCGCATTCCGTCACACTTTCGTGGACGCCCAGCACGTCGCAGGTCATCAACGGATACTACGTCTACCGCAGTTCCATCTCCGGCGGCCCGTATGCCAAGCTGAACGCAGCGCTGGATCCCGCGTCCAGCTATACGGATGCCAGCCTGACGAGCGGCACTTATTTCTACGTGGTTACTTCGGTCGACCCGAATGGCGTGGAAAGCGGGTACTCGAACGAAGTCGCCGTGACAATCCCTTAACCGTTCCTCGCCCGAATTTACCGAAGTGCCATCCCGGGATCCTCCTCCACCCGACTCATATCGAGAACTATGATCGTGGTGCTATGGCATAATGATTCCGGCACTTGCGCCTGCTTGGGGCTGCATTTGCGCGACTGAAAGTGACTTCCCGGACGAAAATTCGAAGAAAACTCCTGGCCGCGCACCGCAAGCTGCGCGAGTTCCGGATGATCGCGAAGGGCCTTGCCTCTACGCACCATCCGTTGCTCGTCCACATCATCCCCATCCGCCGCTGCAATCTCGCCTGCACCTATTGCAATGAGTTCGACGATTTTTCCAAGCCCGTCCCGGTCGAGGAAATGTTCGACCGCATTGACCGCCTGGGGAAAATGGGAACCTCGATCGTCACGATCAGCGGCGGCGAGCCTCTTTTGCACCCCGAGCTCGATGCGATCATCGCCCGCATCCGCAAAAATGGAATCATCGCCGGGCTGATCACCAATGGCTATCTGCTCGTGGCGGACCGGATCGAGCGCCTGAACCGCGCGGGCCTCGAATATCTCCAGATCAGCATCGACAACGTTCAGCCCGACGACGTGTCCAAGAAGAGCCTCAAAGTGCTCGATCAGAAGCTACGAGCATGCCGAGTTTCAGGTCAATATCAACTCGGTGCTGGGCAGCGGTGTTCGCAATCCCGAGGACGCCTTAACGGTAGCTCACCGCGCGCTGAAGTTTGGGTTCACCTCCACGGTCGGCATCCTCCACGACGGGAACGGTCAACTGCAGCCGCTAGGCGCGCGCGAAACGGAAATCTTCGAAGAGATCATGTCATTGGGCAAGCGCTCGTTCACGCGGGTAAACAAGTTCCAGCACAATATCGCGGCAGGCCTGGAGAACAATTGGCGATGCCGCGCGGGTTCCCGCTACCTGTACATCTGCGAGGATGGCCTGGTTCACTATTGCTCGCAGCAGCGCGGCCATCCGGGCATTCCGCTTGCGGAATACACCGCCGAGCGGCGCGACCGCGAATTCCTTACCAAGAAAGGCTGCGCGCCGCGTTGCACCGTTTCCTGCGTCCACCAGATCTCCGTGGTGGATTCCTGGCGAGCCCCCCAGACCATCGCCCAGAAAATCGATCCCGGACCTTCTCCCGCGCCAGGCCCGCACGTTCAGCTTACCGGTTCCACCCGGGATTAGTTTGCAATCCACCAAGCCCTTCCTCCGTTGCGAGGTTCGCGCTAGAGTCGTTCACGAATTCTTCTTCACAGAATTGGTAATGAGAGAGGCGGCTTGATGAATCCCGCTGTATGGCTGGCCATCGGGTT
>JBEKTG010000267.1:0-5352 GCA_049516275.1 Candidatus Acidiferrales bacterium | reverse complement strand
ATCGCCAGCGTTTCCTGCTTCATCACGTCGACGGCCCTTTGCTGGCCGTTCACGTTCAGCATGATCAGGCGTTCCACCGATCCCGGCGACGCCGCGAAGGTGTGATAGGCGTTCCGGACAAGATAGCCCGTCGAACAGACCGCCCCGGCGGCGATCACGCCTTTGATCATGTCTCTTCGCGAAAGCTTTTTGGAGTTGCCCTGCGGATCCTGCATGTCAACCTTATCTGCCATAACAGTTCACCTCAATCCAGCATACGGGCCCGGAGCGACCTTACCTCACTCGGGTGACATATAACACTTTACGGCTGCGTGTCAATTGACTTCTAGAGTAACCAGCCCGCGCATCTCTGCCCAAACAGAAAAGACAGGAAATGACAGCTTCTGTCCGGCTCCCCAATACTAATAGTGGACGAGCCAGCTAGCCATTCCGTTTCGACAGCCCCTCAAGAGGGTCGTTAAGACCCGCCGACGACTCCTTCTTCCACCCCCACGTTCCAATCCACTCCGTCCGATTCAATCACCAGAAAAAACTGCCGAGGGTCTTCCGTCACATAAGCCACTCCGCTGCCCTCGCCTTTGTGGTCCACAGACACCGAGACAAACCGCCCGCTCACCAGGCTGTGGACGATCACCCGAAAGGTTCCCTTGCCCGGCGCTTGCGCGTGGCTCGCCTGCCACTTGATCCGCCACTGCCCGCTCCCAATGTTGAAGGAATCCGTCTGCGTGCTTCCGCGTCCCGAAAACGAAATCACCGGCAGCCAGCCTAACTCAACTGGCTTGCGAACCGCCTGCGGCTGCGGCCGGCAAGACGACAGCAGGAAGGCAGCGGCAAGCATAGCGAAACTCATCCACCTCGCAGTCGCTCGGTTTGCTGCCGGTTCGATGCAACTCAATGATGATCCTGCTCCTGCCCCGGACGCTTCGTACGGTTCGCCGTCTCCGGCGGCACAATTCCATTGAGCCTCAGATAGATCACCGCGTTTCCGTAATGGTCCATGGTGTCTTCAAATGCCTGCAACGCCGCGCCCGCGCGCGTGGTCTTTTGCCCGCGCATCGCCGTGACCACCTCGGCGCCGTTCTGATCGTTCAGCGTAGCCAGCATCATATCGCCGTAAGCGTACCCGTCCTCAAGCGCATCAAGCATCTCCGCGCGCGTCTTGATGTTCTTGTATTTCGCGGCAAGCTTCTCCGATTCTTCGCGGCTCTTTCCAGCCACATAGCCCATGTGCGTGTAATTGTCCTCGATCGCGTGCATCACCAGTTCGCGAAAGCTGCGGTAGCCTTTCGTCGGGCGGAAGTCGAACTTGTCCTCGGGCATCGCGCCCACAATTTGAATGAACATATCGCTGATCCGCTTCCAATGAGCCCGCAGCGCCTCGGGATAGCCGGAATCGGCGCTGCTCGTGCCAGCCGCAAGCAGCATTAGGGTAACCAGCGCCACAAAATACTTCGCTCTTAAGCGTGTCATCGAAATTCTCCCACGGAGGCGAACCCTTGGCACTTCGCCTCTTCCTCCGTCAACGGCAGTTGTAAGACTCTACGGAAGGAAACGGAAACGGGCAACACGAATCGCAAGAGCTCCTTGCCCCAACCGTCTTCCCGGTTTGAAAACCGGCGGCAAAGGTTGTAGAAGTACCTCAGCAATTTTCAATTCTTATTCGGAGGACGCGATGAAGATTCACCCCAGGCTCCTGGCTGCGACCTTATTACTACTGGCAGGCACGCTGATACTTTCCCGGCCGCCGGCGCTGGGCCAGACAACCAGCCCCAAAGATGTCACCCCAGCAGACTATCTGCGCTGGCAAACGGAATACAAGAACTGGGGACGCTGGGGCGCGAACGATCAGCGCGGCACCACCAATCTGATCACGCCGGCGAAAGTCCTCAGCGCGTCAAAACTCGTGAAGGCCGGCATAGTGGTTTCCCTCGCGCACGCCGTGCCGCAAACAACCGACGCGGAGGTTCCGCCATCGGCGGTCTTCCATCGCATCACCAACGGCATCTACCCCACCGGCACCACCGACACCTATCAGGTGAGCTACCACGGCAAAGGCATGGCTCACATGGACGCCTTCTGCCACTTCTGGGGCGCCGATGGAAAAATGTACAACGGCTACGTCGCGCTGGAGAATCTCTCCGCCGAAACAGGCTGCCGGAAGGACAACGTCATGGCCTGGCGCGACGGCATCGTGACCCGCGCCGTCCTCTACGACATGCCGCAATTGAAAGGCGTCGACTGGATCGAGCCGGGCACCCCGATCAAGCGCGCCGACCTCGAAGCCTGGGAGAAAAAATCAGGCGTCAAAGCCGGTCCGGGCGACATCATCCTTCTCTATGTCGGACGCTGGAAGCTAAGAGCCGCAAAGGGCCCCCAAACAGACGGCAAGGTCGCAGGCTATTACGCCGACGTAATTCCCTGGATCAAGGAACGCCAGCCCGCCTTCATCGGCCACGACGTCAATATCGACTGGAACCCGCGCCCGGGATGGGGAGCCGCGGAAGGCATTCCCATCAACCCGATCCACCAGGCCGTGCTCAACTGGATGGGCGTCAACATCATAGAAAATCTCGATCTCGAGCAAGCCGTCGAAACCGCCCGGCGCCTCAAGCGCTACGAATTCATGCTCACCTTTGGACCAATCCCGGTGGAAGGCGGCACCGGCTCACCGTTGAATCCGCTGGCAATTTTCTGATACGGCGGCGCTTTAGTTTCTGTTAAGAGAAATCTTCTCGACGCGCCGGCGTCAATCCTTCGGGAGTCGAAACGCGATGTACTCGCTCGAAAAGTCACCGCCGCCAATGCCAAGCACGATGTACTGCCGGCCGTTCAGCATGTACGTCATGGGCGAACCCGTCTGCGGCCCGGGCATGTACACGGCGCCCACTTCCCTGCCGGTCGCCTTGTCGTAGGCGCGCAGCATCGCGCCGCGTCCAAGTGACGCAATCGTCGTGGCGACCGGGTCCCCGCTGATCACTAGCGTTTTCGTCACCAGCGTGCCGGCCATGTCGGCCTGCCCGGTCCGCAGAATCGTCAGCCCCTTCAGCGCGGGATTATTGCGCACGGCGTCCGGAGTTTCCCCATGCGCGATCTGCCAGACGAATTCTCCCGTGTCCAGATTGATCGCCGTGATCGTTCCGTAGGGAGGCTTGAACAGCGGCAGCCCCTGCACCGTCAGCCTGCCACCGCCGCCCATGTCCCAGTAATTCATGTCGGTCACGCCAGGCTTCGGTGTAACAAGCCCCACGACCCTTGGGCAGGCGTTGCAAGCCTGAACGTAAAGAATGTGGGTCTCCGGATCGTAGGCGCCTCCCGGCCAATCCGCGCCGCCATGCGCCGTCCCGAGCGTGAGCGTGCCGATTTGATCGGCTGTTCTCACGATCGGCGGCGTGAAGACCGGCCCCAGTTTGTAGTGCTCGCTCAACTGCAGCGCCTCACTTCGAAGCTCGGGAGTAAAGTCGATAAAATCATCCACGCTGACGCCATTGCGCGAAAATGCCTTCGGTTTGGTCGGAACCGGTTGCGTAGGCGAATACCACTCGCCCGGCACGGCGCCTTTTTCCACCGGCTTCTCCTCGATCGGCCACACGGGTTCCCCGGTCACGCGGTCAAGAACGTAGAGAATCCCTTGTTTGGTTGGCTGCGCAAGCGCCTTGATCGCATGGCCATTCACCGTTACGTCCGCCAGTATCGGCGCCGCGGGAATATCCATGTCCCACAATCCGTGGTGCACCAGCTGGTAATGCCATTTCCGCTGGCCAGTTTTGAGGTCAACGGCCACCAGAGACTCCCCGAAGAGTCCGTTTCCGGGCCGATGTCCGCCGTAGCGGTCCCCCGTAGGCAGTTCCACCGGCAAATAAGCCAGGCCAAGCTCTTCATCCACCGACATCTGCGCCCACACGCCGGTGTTGCCGTTTGTCGCCCAGGAATTATCGAACCATGTGTCGTTGCCGATTTCCCCGGGTCTCGGAATCGTACGAAATGTCCACAGCAGCTTGCCGGTTCGCACATCGAACGCCCGAACCAGCCCCTTGGTGTTGTTGTGCGTCTTCGGCGTATTCCCTTCCTCGAATGCCGATCCCACGATGATTTCGTCTTTCACCACCACCGGCGCGGCGTGCAGACCGATTTCTCCCTTCACCAAATCAATCTGCTGCCCGGTGCCAAACTCGACGCCCACCTTGAGGTCCACGACGCCGTTTTTGCCAAAGCCGGAAGCGGGAATGCCCGTCTTCGCATCAAGGGCGATCAATCGATAGCCGGGCGTCACATAAAGCACGCGCGACTCGCTCCCATTGCCCCAGTAAGCTAGGCCGCGTCCGGAAAGTTTTCGCGGCGACTCTTCCCCGCGCTCGCCTTCATTCTCGCTGTGCATCCAAAGCAGTTCACCGGTGCCTGCATCGAGAGCCACCGCCGCGCGCCGCGTTCCCGCCGTGGCATACAGCACTCCGCCGATCATCAGCGGCGTGCCCTCAAGCTTGAATTCCTTACTCGGGCCGAGATTGTCCGTCTTGAACGCCCAAGCCACTTCCAGCTTGTTGAAGTTCGAGGCGTCGATTTGATCGAGAGGACGGTAGCGCGTGCTGGCGAGGTCCGCCCCGTAGGTCGGCCACTCAGAATTATTTCCGCCGGATTGCGCCCCGATTGTCGAAGGCAGCGCCACAATCGCAATCAGAAAAAGCATCGTCGGAGCAGCAATAAAATCGAACCGGGCGCCTGCCTGGAAACGTGCACGCAGGCTTTTGATCGCCGTAAGCATTCCAGTTCTACCCTTCTTCATTCAGTGCCGTGAAGCAGCTTACAGATGAAGCACGAGTTCCTTCGCGCTTCCGCCCGAAACGAGCTTCGCATACACCACCGACGACGGATCGAAGTACCAGCCGGACTCCGCGCTCTCGAGCGCCTGCTGGGAACCAAGATGCGGGATATCTTTCCCGTCCAAGCGCACGTTCTTCGGCCGCCCCGTCTTGTTGAATTTTGCGACGAAGGTCTTCGCGGACGCTCCCACGTTCAGCGTGATCTGGTTACCATTCCTACTCGCCTGGCACTTCACAATCTCCTGCGTGCGTGCCCGTTCGTCATCGTCAAACAGCGTAAACTCCGCCTGCGAAGTGAGCCAGATATCGAGCGTGATCGGATCGAAAGGCTTCTCGCCAACGTAATTCATGAACGGCCCCATCGGCACGATCGAGTTCCCGCGCACATAAAGCGGCATCGTTTCGAGCGGCGGCTCCACGTGCAGAGTTTTCGGCCCCGCGTGTTCCTCACCGGTCTCGTAGTCGTACCACGTTCCTTCCGGCAGGTAGACCGTCCGCTTGCTGACGGGCTTATAAATGGGCGCCACCAGAAAAG
>JBEKTG010000266.1:0-5367 GCA_049516275.1 Candidatus Acidiferrales bacterium | reverse complement strand
GTCGGTTCCGTCTTGCCGCGACGGATTACCGAAAGCTTCACGGTGGCGCCCGGCTGCCCGGTGAGCAGCACCTGCGCCTGATCGATGGCCATCTGGCCGGTGGTGAATCCGGCGATCTTTTCAATCACGTCGCCCATCGCAAGCCCCGCTTTGGCGCCGGGGCTGTCGGGAAGCGCGGAAATCACGGCGATGTAGCCGAAGCGCTTGGTGAGGGTGAGTCCCGCCGCGCCTTTGGCTTCGTTCGAGCTTTTTTCTTTGTAATCGGCGTATTCGAGCGGGCTCATATAGCCGGATTGGGGGTCGAGCGAATCGAGGAGACCGTGCAGGGCGCCTGCGGTGACCTGGTGGAGATTCGGATCGTCCACGTAGTCGCGCTGGATGTGCTCGAGGACCTCGCTGTAAGCGGTGAGGGCGCGGAAGGCTTTGTCATCCGAGGAGCGGCCGAGAACGTAGCCGGCTGTGACGTAAACAAGCACGACGACCGACACCGCAATCACAATCTTTTTTGTAAGAGGGCTCATTTAGAAGGTCCTTAAGCGAATCCTTTTCTCAGTTCCAGAACTATGGGATGCGCGCCTCGCCCGAGGGGAAGCTTGATTATACCATTGGCCCTGGCGAGTGCCGTCATTTCGGTATGCGCCAGCGTTCCAAATTGGTGAGCGGTGCATGCTCATAAGAGTGTCGAGTCAGCATATACGCCTTTGTTTGTTTTCAACGGTTTAGGCTGCTTTCCGTTCGTCTCAGTGTGTCGGGTGAGATGAGTCAAATTTCGCGGCAAAAAGGTTTCGATATCGGGCCGGAGGGTGGGCGTCACCGCCGGCTTTTCCAGTCCTGCTGTGCCCGTGTTCTCGTAGTTCGCCATCGTCACAGACCCAAGCTAGCATCCTCCGCGCCGAATACAAGGGTGGGTTTCGCGTGGTGAATTCAGCGTCGTCGATTGCGCTCAGAATTCGAGGCGGGATTGGAAGGCTATCATGCGGGGGGAGCTGTCGCCGCCCAGGCCTACGCCCAGCAGGCCGGTTGGGGGAGAGGTGGCGGAGGTGAGGGCGCCGAAGCCGGTTTGCGTTGCGGGCTTTCCCGGGATGCCGGCGAACACCATGCCGGGGAGTGCGAAGTTGGGATGGTTGAAGACGTTGAAGAACTGGGCGTCGAGGCGCAGCTTCAGATGTTCGGTCAGCGGGAAAAGCTTCGTCAGATAGAAATCGCTCCATACGAAGTCGGGGCCGCGGAGGGCGTTGCGGCCGAGGTTTCCAAACTGGCAAGTTGACGCTGTGTCGCCGCCGTTGCAGGCGCCGGTGCTGGGATCGACCGCGGAAGCGAACGCTCCGGGATTGAGCCATTGGAGGGTGCCCGGCTGCGTGACGCCGGGAACCGGCGTGTGGCGATAGAGCGGGACGCCTGGCACAACACTCGCGAATTGGGGACCGCTTCCATTCACGATTCCATTTCCGTTCGCCGAATACGGAGTGCTGAGCACCGAAAATGGTATCCCGCTGTGCCAGAAAAGCGTCCCGGAGACTTGCCACCCGTTGAGCGCCTCGCCCAACCCGCGGCGCTTGATCTTCGCCGGGAACCGGTAGACATATTGGGCGTTTAGGTTGTGGCGAATGTCGTAATCGCACGGGCCGTAGTCTCGCGCGAGTTCTCCGGGGAGAGGGCTGAGAATGCCTCCGGAGGAAAATTGGAGGAAGCCTCCGTTCGAGACGGTGTCGAGGCAATGGCTCCAGGTGTAGTTGAGCTGCCCTTCGAGGCCGTGCCCCACGCGCTTGATGGCCGTGAACTGAAGTCCGTGGTAGTGGCTATTCGCGCCGGTCGACAATTGCGTGACCGCGCCGAATCGGGCGTCGGTGGGCTGCTGGAAGGGGAATGGCGCAAAGCAGCCCTGGCAAACCGTCTGGTAGCCGTTCACCTGCGTCAGGTAAGGCTGATTCACGGCGCGCGTGCCGACGTACTGCGCGCGGAGGCTTGCCGTGGGGCTAAGCTCATGCTCGATTCCCAGACTCCATTCCATGAAGTAGGGCGCGTGGATTTTGCCATCCGGCACGACAGTGATGGCCACCGGCGGGAGACAAGCTGCTGGAATCGCCTGCGGAGACCCACACGAAAGCTCGCCCTGCGAAAATCCTGAACGAAAGCTTTGCGCCGCAGCGGAAACCGCGTCGACGGCGCTATTGGGGACGCCGGGAGCGATGGCCGTTCCGCCCACGGTGCCGAGAAGCCCGCCCTGAAAAGTTTCCACGTACGGCGGATTGACTCCGACCAGATCGGCGACGCTGCCGGGCAGGATGTCGCTGAAGATGCCGAAGCCCGTGCGCAGAACTGTTTTGCGGTCGAACTGCCAGGCGATCGCTGTCCTCGGCTGCAGAATGGCAAGCGGCGTTGCGGAAAACAGATGGCTCAGGTGCGTCTGGATCGCAGCGTCGAGCGGCTGGTTCGCTTCGTGGGCGATGGAGCTGAAAGAACCGCCCAGACGGGCGACCTCATTGTGGGGATTCGCGGGATTGGAATTGAGCGTGTCGCGCAGGCCGAACGTCCAGGTGATTTTCGAGGTCACTTTCCAGGTGTCCTGGGCGTAGAGATCGAGGTTGAGAAAGTTGAACGGCTCGTTGGCGTGCAGAGGAAAAGATTGCGACGCCGTGGAGGCGACGCCGTAAATAAACTGCGGCAGAGTTGTGTAGGAGACGGTCGGGACCGTGCCTTCGCCGAAATCGAAATCATTCAGCCGGAAGATTCGGGTGTTGGTGCCGAACCTCAATTCATGCGATCCGTGGCTCCAGGCCAGATTGTCGTTGAGGAAGAACCGGGAGGCGCGCCGGCCCTGCACCCAGGTGTTATCGAGGCCGCCCAAGGTCGTGAACGGCGCGTTGGCGCCGGCCCCTTGTAGAACGATCGGGAAAGCGGCGAGGGTCTGCTGCACGTTGCGCAGGCCGAAGAGGCTCTCATACCACGAGAACGCCGGATTGAAGTAGTTCACTAAATTCTGGGAGAGCACGTGGGTGTATCCCGCAGCGAACGAATAGAGAGGCTGCGGCGAGGTGGCGTCGAACAGGGGATTGATGGGATCGGTGTAAGCGGCCTGCACGCCCGTATCGGCCTGAAAGCGCAGCCACGCGGTGTCCTGCTGGTTGATGTTGTAGTCGAGGCGGAAGGTTTGCACCTGCTCGTGGTCGTCGCTGGAGTGCGAGACGCTCTGGCGATTGGCGCAGCCATTTCCGTTCGGCGGATTCCCGGCCGCAGCGCCGCCATCCGCGTCAAAAGGGCAGCCGAGGACCGCGAGGGGAGTCCCGTGGGTGTTTCCGTACAACGAGAACAGCTTGCGGTAGAAGGGCACCGATTGCGGATTGGGCTGATAGACGGAGCCCGTGACGGAATCGGTGCCGCCGAGAGGCAACTGGCCCAGCACGTAATTCTGGAAAGCCGGTGTGGGCACGGTGACCGCGGTGACGATCGGAAGCGCGATCCGCACCCATTCGGTGTCGAAGAAGAAAAATAGCTTGTCGTGGCGGATGGGTCCGCCAAGGCTCCCGCCAAAGTGGTTTACCGTCGACCGCGGCTTATGATTGCCCGGAGTCGCATTGGTGAAGTAATCCGCGGCGTTCAGCAGCGAGCCGTTCCAGAGTTCGTAGACGTTTCCGTGAAACTGGTTGGAGCCCGATTTTGTGACGTAATTCACCTGCGACGCGCCGTAGCGCCCCTGATCGACCGCGTAGGAGAGCGTGTTGACGCTCACTTCTGAAATGGAATTCAAGCCCAGCACCAAGTTGGTGGAAAGGCCGCTGTTGAGATTGGTGAGGGGATCGTTGGTTTCGAGTCCATCGACGATGTAGCCGTTGGAAAGAGCGGGCAGTCCGTTGAATTCCACGTTGCCGTAACCGTTCGTGCCGCCCACGAAATCATTGCCGCTGCCGGCAGTGTTGATAAGCGCGCCGGCCGCAAACTGCAGAGGATAGGTGAGGTCGCCGCCGGGATTGGGAAGATTTTCCAGGGCCGGCGCGTTCAGATTCGTGGTGGTGTTGGCGTTCTGGGCGTCGATGAGCGAGTTGACGCCGGATACTTCCAGGGTTTGTTTGAACTGCGCCACGCGAAGAACAAAGTCGACCGTCTGCGCCTGACCGAGCCCGGCAATCACGGCGGAGTTCTGCTGCGGATCGAAGCCTTCGGCCTCCACTTTCACGGAATAGTTGCCCGGTTTCAACTGGGGGAAATCGAAGCGACCTGCTTCGTTCGTGGTGACACTGCGCTTCGCTCCCGTCGCCTGATTCGTAATTGTGACTGTTGCGCCGGGTAGGGCGGCGTGAGTCGCGTCCGTCACCTGGCCTACGATCGCGCTGGTGGTTTCACCCTGGGCAAATAGAGGCGGAGTGGCGACGAGAAGCATGGCGAACAGCAAGACATTCCAGCGGGCGAGGCGTGCCATGCGAGTCTCTTATTAACCTCAAATATCAATTGATATTAACCTACGTTAAGTACAGGTGTACACTGGGATTTATACCCGACGGAGACGTTGTGCCCGCCGGATTGCTATTCGTAACGGAGGGCTTCTACGGGATTCAGGTTGGCGGCTTTCCAGGCGGGGTAGACGCCGAAGAAGATGCCGATGAGGGCGGAGACGGAGAAGCCCAGCACGACCCAGAAGACCGAAATGGATGCGGGAAGCGCGGGGAAGAAGACGCGGACCAGCAGGCCGAGCGTGGCGCCGAGAAGTTCGCCGAGGATGCCGCCGATGAGCGCCAGCGTTACCGCTTCGAGCAGAAACTGCATCAGGATATTTCCGCGGCGCGCTCCGATCGCTTTGCGGACGCCGATTTCGCGGGTGCGCTCGGTGACGCTGACCAGCATGATGTTCATTACGCCGATTCCGCCCACCAGAAGCGCGACCGAGCCGACCGCGAACATCACGGCGAAGATGCCGTCGGAGATCTGCTTCCAGAGGTCGATGAAGGAGTCCGTGGTGAACACGGCGAAGTCGTCGGGCTTGTTGGAGGGCAGGCGACGCATGCGGCGGAGATAGTCGCGGACCTCTTCGGCGACTTCCGGGACGTTGTTCGCATCGTCGGCTTTCACGAAAATTGCGTAGTCCTTGTACTCGGGATGCAGGCGCTGCAGCGTGCCCAGCGGGAAAATCGCGATGTTGTCGTTGGGATTCTTGCCGTTGCCGAAGGCCTGGCCCTGGTGAGCGAGCACGCCGATCACGGTGAAGGCCTGGCCCTCGACCAGCACTTCCTTGCCGACCGGATCTTCCTGTGCGGGGAACAGGGTGGTGGCCGTGTCCGAGCCGAGGACGACGACCGGGGAGCGGTGCTGCTGGTCCGTGTCGTTGAAGAAGCGGCCGCGATCGATGGTGAGATTGTTGATCACGGCGACGGC
>JBEKTG010000265.1:0-5367 GCA_049516275.1 Candidatus Acidiferrales bacterium | reverse complement strand
CGACTGAAGCCCGGTAGCTTCTGTCGGCTCGTGTTGCCCGATGCGGCGAATTACCTCAGTGCGCAAGACCTTGGCCTGTTGCGGCGTGAATGCCAGGCGCCCGGAGGCAATTGCTTGCAGATCCTCAAGTTCCCAGGTACCCCGCATGATACCGACTCTTAAATGACCTTGCATGTTCAGCAGTAAGTGGCCGAGCTCGTGTGCCATGGCGTTGCCAAGAATCTCGGACGTACGAACATAGACCCGGTACGAGCTCACCTGCGCTTGTAACCTATTGACCCTGTCAATGCGGTCATAGAAGACATAAGCTACACGCCGGTCACGGCCGCCGCCCGGCGCTGAGCCCATCACCTCGTTCGAGGACCCGAGGCGATTGGCCATCGCATCGGGAAGTATATTGAGCGTGATATGAGTGAGGTCCAGCGACGTTTGGTCCATCGAAACTTGCTGTCTCTTGCCCGAAAGCGGAGCGGCATCGATCCATAGAACTCTTACTCCTGCTTCCCGGAAAATCCCGGCCGTTGCGTTTTCTGCTTCCGCCAGTGTCTTCTGGTCAACTTCGGCGTAGTTGTAGACATGAATCGTTATAGTCAAGCTTGGATCTGGCGACGCAGACTCTCTGGCCTTAGCAGCGGCGCTGTTCCCTGCGACCGTCAATCCCAATCCCAGGATCAAAGACCACCGTTGTGCTCTGTTCATGGCGTTGCCTCCTGTCCCTGCCTGTGAAGGCGGGAATGGAGGGCGAAAACTGGCACGCCACGGGTCGAGTTATGAGGTTGTTAGCCCCTGTAGCACGGGGGTGTTATATCTAGTAAACTTAGTGACTTTACAGCCAGACTCCAGCGGATTAAGAAAGCGAAGATGCCGCCACCGCCCCAGGACGTCACCCAACTCCTGCAAGCCTGGAGACACGGACAAGACGCCGCGCTAGCGGAATTGCTCCCGATCGTTCACCAGGAGCTGCGTCGTCTGGCCAGAAGGCACATGTACGGGGAACGGCCTGGCCGCACCTTGCAAGCGACGGCGCTGGTCAATGAAGCGTACTTGCGGCTGGTGAATTCCCGGCAGGTGAACTGGCAGAACCGTGCCCACTTTTTTGCCATCTCAGCCCAGCTGATGCGGAGGATTCTGGTGGATGCCGCGCGTGCGCGCGGCTACCAGAAGCGCGGTGGCGGGGTCGCAAGGATCACTTTCGATGAAGCATTGATCCGGTCGAAAGAGAAAGGGCGGGACCTGGTGGCGCTGGACGATGCGCTGAAAGCCCTGGCGTCAGTGGATCCGCGAAAAAGCAACGTTGTGGAGCTGCGCTTCTTCGGCGGCCTGAGCGTTGAGGAGACCGCGGAGGTGCTCAGCGTCTCTCCTGACACAGTTCATCGTGATTGGAGTTTCGCAAAAGCCTGGCTTCAACGGGAGATGACAAAGGGCAAACCAGGGATGGCAGGGAATTCAGGGGTGTCCAAACAGAGCGAGGAACAGGCATGACATCCGAGCGCTGGCGGGAGGTCGAGCGGCTTTACCACGCCGCGCTGGAACGAGAACCGGCGGAGCGAATGGCCTATCTCGATCAGGTTTGCGCGGAGCCCGCACACCGGCGGGAGGTGGAGTCACTCATAGCCGCGCACGAGCAAGGGAACAGCAGCTTTCTGGAACAGTCCGCTGCGGAGCTAGAGTTGAAGAACGGCACAAAGCTGGGATCGTATGAAATCGTTTCGCCTCTGGGTGCGGGTGCCATGGGGGAGGTGTATGAGGCGCGCGACACCAAGCTCAGGCGGAACGTGGCCCTCAAGGTCTTGCCCTCGGCTTTCGTGCACGATCCGGAGCGGATGGCACGCTTCCAGCAGGAAGCGAGGATGCTGGCTGCGCTGAATCATCCCAATATCGCCACGATTCACGGGCTGGAGCAATCCGGCGACTTTCATTTTCTGATCATGGAACTGGTTCCCGGTGAGACGCTGGCTGGCCGCGTATCGCGAGGGAGAGCGGTTCCAGTTGAAGAAGCCCTGGGGATTGCGAAGCAGATTGCCGAGGCGCTGGAGGCAGCACACGAAAAAGGAATCATTCACCGCGACTTGAAGCCTGCCAACGTGAAGGTTACGCCTGAAGGAAAAGTGAAAGTTCTCGATTTCGGTCTCGCAAAAGCATTTGCAGCTGACACAGGGGGGGCCAATGCACCGACGCTCAGCCACGCCGCCACGGAGCCGGGGATGATCCTCGGCACAGCAGCCTACATGTCACCCGAGCAAGCCAGCGGTAAACCCGTGGATAGGCGCGCGGACATCTGGGCCTTCGGCGTGGTTCTGTGGGAGATGCTCAGCGGCAACAGGCTGTTTGACGGAGAGACGATTTCGCACACGCTGGCGGCCGTGCTGGGAGCCCCCATTGATTTCGCGAAACTGCCTGCAACGACCCCCGCGCCGATTCGCGAGCTGCTAAAGCGCTGTTTGGATCGCGATTTAAGAACGCGCTTACAGGCAATCGCCGAAGCCCGAATCGCGATCTCGAAATATCTCGCAGCCCCGAAGAGCGGGACTGAAGCGCCACTAACTGAAACCCGCGCCACAGCGAGACGGCCCTGGGCCGCTGTAGGTGTGCCTATCTTCGCGACTCTGGTCCTCACGGCTCTGGTCTTCGCGATCCTTGTCTTCGTCTTCGCGATGCCGGGTTTCCGGGCAACCTTCAGGGCAGCCAGGACTGCTCCCCTTGTGTCCGCGAACCTGATCATGGATCTCGCCCCCGCCGAGATGCTGGGACCCACAGGTTCCGACAATCGGTCTAGCCGCACCTCCTTTGCTATTTCTCCCGATGACTCTATCGTGGTTTTCGTGGGGGTGCATGATCGTACGTCCATGCTCTACCGACGTCTCCTCGCTGACCCTGCCGCAATCGCCATCCCTGGTACGGAAGGTGCCGAATATCCGTTCTTTTCCCCAGATGGCCAGTGGGTTGGTTTCGCCGCAGCGAACAAACTGAGGAAGGTCGCTCTGGACGGCGGCCCTCCGATCGACCTCTGTGATCTCACCGGACGGATCGCGGGAGCCAGTTGGGGATCGGCGGGCGTAATCGTGTTTGCAGACGCGGGCTTGTGGACCGTGGCGGATTCCGGCGGGACACCGGCGATGCTGGTTGAGGGTACTCAGGCAACCGTGGTTTCTCCGATAATGCTGCCGGACGGAAAGACCGTTCTGTTCACGGAGCGCCCCTCCGTCAGTTGGGAGGAAGCCCATGTGGATTCGATCCGTCTCGCTACCAAGCAACGCAAGACGCGGCTGACGAACGCCACCGACGCGCGCTATATCCCCACGGGCTACCTGGTGTTCATACGCAACGCAGCCCTGCTGGGGGTGCCCTTCGATGCCGCCCGGGTGGAGATTTCCGGCCCCCCCGTACCGCTGCTCGCCGGCATTATGCAGGCCACGAATGCTCCGGATAGTCGCGAAGAAACGGGCATGGGCCAGTTCGCCGTATCCCCCTCCGGGACCCTGCTCTATGCATCCGGCGGCATCTATCCCACACCCGCGACCACTCTGGTGCGCGTGGATCGTAAAGGCAGGGAGACCAAGCTGGCCGGCATCAAGGGAGCGTTGATCGGGGCGCGGCTCTCACCGGACGGCTCCCGCGTGGCCGCAGTGAAAACGCTGGACGGCACGCGTGCAACAGACCTGTGGGCCTACGACCTTCCGTCGGGAACTCCCATGCGCCTTACTTCGACTGGAGTTGCAAGATGGCCGCAGTTTTCGCCGGACGGTAAAACCATCACGTATACTCAAGTCGGTAGTGATCCTGGGATCTACTCGCTGCCCGCCGATGGTAGCGGCACTCCAATCCGCATTGTAGAGCCGGAAAAAGGTGCGCCGGGACTGACCGCGGCGTTATTCTCCCCGGACCGCAAGTGGCTGGCCTATTTGCAGAACGTCGGCGACGTGATGCAGCTGTTTGTCCGGCCCATGCCGGCTCCTGGCGCGCCCAAGCAGTTCGCCGCATCTACATTCAACCTGACCCACGCGGAGTTTTCTCCGGATGGGCGCTGGATAGCTTATGTTTCCGATGAATCGGGAGCCAGCGAGATATATGTGCAGGCGTTTCCAGGCGCGGGAGAAAAGCACCGTATTTCTTCCAACGGCGGCAGCCAGCCAGTCTGGTCGCGCAACGGCCGGGAATTGTTTTATCTTCAGACGACGTCAAGTTCGCCGAATATTCGAAACGCCATGGTGGTGGTGGAGATTTCGAATGCGGGCGGGTTCCGCGCTGGCGCTCCACACATTCTGTTCGACGGGCCGTATACGACCAGCGCTCCACTGCGCGGTTATGACGTTGCCTCCGACGGCCAGTTCATCATGGTGCGCAAGGAGGGGAATCCCCCCGACCAGAAGGTCACTCAGCTGAACGTCGTGCTAGGGTGGGGCGAAGAGCTGAAGCGCCGCGTTCCGAGTGCGACTCCGGCCCGGTAGAACAAGCTGGCTCCGGGCGGCCGGAGATTGAAGTCATGTTGAACTGGCAGGATGCGCTGGACGACCTAGCTAGGCTGGTTTTGTAGGACCGCGTTGAAGATGGCTTGCGGCGCCCGAGCAGAACCCGCCACCATCCGGCGTCTCTTCGAGGACGAGCCGGGCGTTCTAATGATCGGCGAGCGGCATCCACGACGGAAGAGGCGCTATCTGACTTTACGAATCCCAAACTCCATCGCTGCTGGCGTTCACCGGCGCATGTCGGCGGGGTGAGGATTGAAGTCAGTCACACGAGTACTAGCCCACCATTTGTCCGGTTAGCCGACTACACGGACAAGTGGAAATTGTTGGGGAAAACGCTGGTTTTCCGCAGGAAGAAATTCCCCGGCGCTGGAAGCGGGGGGTGCTTAAAAAGTGGCGTGCGGGTTGCCTGGGTATACGATGCGTTCAAGCGGTCTTTGGAAGACCACGGGCTATAGGCTTCCGCATCACCAGTAGGAACCCGATTCCGGCGAGCATGAAGGCGAGTGAACTCGGCTCGGGCGTTGCGAAGGATAGAGAGCCGTTAGCGGCGATATCGGAGGGGCCACACCCGCTAGGGCAGGATAAGCTCGCTGAATATGTTGTGACACCGCTGGGTGGCATCCGTGATGCTAAAGCCGGAGGAGGGACTTTTGTCCGGGAATCCGACGCCTCCGCCCGAGAAGTTTCGTGGTATGGAGGTCACATCGTCAGCACGACGCGGAACTGTGCTTTGCCGCTCATCATGCGGTCGTAAGCCTCTGCCGCTTTTTCTAGCGGATACGTTTCAATCATGGGGCGCACGCCGGAGAGTTCGGCGAAGCGCAGTGTGTCTTCGGAATCTGCGGGAGTTCCGGCGGCCCAGCCTTGGATCGTCCGGCTTCCGATAATAAGTTGCGCT
>JBEKTG010000264.1:0-5404 GCA_049516275.1 Candidatus Acidiferrales bacterium | reverse complement strand
TTGGAGAGCGGCAAGAAAATCCTGGCGGACGGGCTGGTGTACGCGGTGGGACGCCAGGCAAACGGCGACCAACTTCGGCTGGATGCCGCCGGACTGAGCGCCGATCGTCGCGGCAAGGTTGCCGTGAACCAGTTCTACCAGACGGCTGTGCCGAACATTTACGCGGCGGGCGACGTGATCGGGTTCCCGGCGCTGGCCAGCACGTCGATGGAGCAGGGCCGGCTGGCGAGTTGCCATATGTTCGGGATGCGGGCAGAGGCGATGTCGAACTTGTTCCCTTATGGGATTTACACGATTCCGGAAATCTCCATGGTGGGCCAGACGGAAGAGCAATTGACGGCGGCAAAAGTGCCGTACGAGGTGGGCGTGGCGAAATACGCCGAGCTCGCCAAGAGCATGATGCTCGGCGACGAAACGGGCATGCTGAAATTGCTGTTCGACCGCAACACGCTGAAGCTGCTGGGCGTCCACGCGCTGGGGCAGCGCGCCACGGAAATCATCCACATTGGACAGGCGGTGATGTCTTACGACGGCACCATCGAATATTTTCGCGACACGGTCTTCAACTATCCGACGCTCGCTGAGGCCTACAAGGTGGCCGCGCTCGACGGCCTGAATAAGCTCTGACGCTGCGATGTTTTGGCGGCGCACGCAGGAGTGCCTGTGCCACTGCCACTGAGCAGTCCGCCCTAACTATGCTTCCTAACTGGGCTTTGTTACGATGGCAGGCCCGCTACGGCGGGCCGTTTTATTTTCTGCGCGCCGAGTGGCGGCATTTCGTGATGATGGATGTAGCTTACGGCCATTTCATGGGGGGTGAGTTTGCCGCGCATTCTTGATGTCGGTTGCGGTCCGAAGAAGTATCCCGGGGCAATCGGCCTGGACATGAATCCCGATACGGCAGCCGATGTCATCTGCAATCTGGACCGGGGCGGCCTGCCGTTCCGCGACAATTCGTTCGATCAGGTGCGCGCGGAACACATTATCGAGCACGTGGACAACATTATCGCCACGATGGAGGAGTTTCATCGCGTCACGCGCCCCGGCGGCACGATTTTTCTCGCGACGCCCCATTACACCGATTACAGCTCGTTTCGCGACCCCACGCACCGCTGGCATCTGAACACTTATTCGTTTCTCTATTTCTATCCGGGCGGAATGCACGGCCGCGATATGTGGTACACCAAAGTGCGCATGCGCGAGGTGAAGCTCAACCTTAGCCTGCTGAAGCTCTGGCGGGCGTTCGGTTTTGAATTTCTCGTCAATCACAGCCGGATGTTTCGCCAGTTCTGGGAGCACTACCTAAGTTTTGTGATCCGCGGGAAATTGATGGAGTTCACATTCGAGGTCATCAAGTAGCGGGGCGAACTCGGGCAGGGAATTTTGTAACTAGCCGGTGAGTGAATGTGTTTGCGCGTTTGATCTTCGCGTTGGTGCAATTTGGCGCCCGCAAGGGGCTGTCTGAAGCGCCTGCCGAAGACTCCTCACGAGCTTCTGTCGCATCTCCCAAGGAGAACGCGCGGCTCACCGGCATCCGAGGCGAAACGTACGCCTATTGGTATCTGCGGCGGCACGGCTACACGCTCGTGGCGCGGAATTACACCTTTCCTGGATTCAAAGGCGAGATCGATATGGCCGGCTACGACGGTTCCGTGCTGGCCTTCGTCGAGGTGAAAACGCGGTCCATCGCCCAACCGTTACGCGCCGGTGCAGCGCTGCCGTCTCCGGAAGAGGCGGTGGACTCGGAAAAGCGCAGAAATCTGGTAAGGATGGCGCGGCAGTTCCTGCGTGCCCGACGGATCGAATCGGCACACCGGTTCGATGTACTCGCTATTGAAACACGCCTCGGAGCCCCACCCAAGGCGCGCCTTCACAAGGATGCGTTTCGCGCATAATTGCTGCACTGATTCTGCCGGCAGTAACTTTGGTTGGCATCGCGTTTGCTGATATTCTCTGTGCAACACGCTGCAGGGGGCCGCTCGCCGGATTCTCGTTCATGCGCGGACAGGTAGGCGGATACAGTGGGTGGACAGTTGATTGGCAGCTTCTGAGGAGGAGTTTTGCCTGAGTTTCGCAAGGATCCCATTACGGGCCGGTGGGTGATCATCTCGACGGATCGTTCCCGGCGCCCGATGGATTTTCTCCGGGGGAGTGTGCAAATCAAGGGAGGCAATTTCTGTCCCTTTTGCCCCGGAAACGAGGGCAAGACGCCGTCTGAGGTGCTCGCCTACGGGCGGAACGGGAGCGGGCGGGACACTCCGGGATGGTCTCTCCGCGTCGTCCCCAATAAATTTCCCGCTCTTGGAATCGAGGGATCGCTCGACCGCGAGGGCGAGGGCCTTTTTGACCGCATGAATGGAATCGGTGCGCATGAAGTGGTGATCGAATCGCCCGATCACAGGAACACGCTAGCCACGATGCCGCAGAAGTGCGTTGAAGAAGTGTTGTGGGCTTGCCGCGATCGCATGCTCGACCTTAAGAACGACCGCCGCTTCCGTTACATTTTGCTGTTCAAGAACCACGGCGAGCCTGCCGGGGCTTCGCTCGAGCACACGCATTCGCAAATAATTGCTTTGCCCATCGTGCCAAGGCGCGTGCGGGAGGAGGTCGACTCAGCCAAGCGCTACTACGACGAGAAGGAACGCTGCATCTTCTGCGACATGATTCGCCAGGAGATCGATATCGGCGACCGCATGATCCTGGGCAACGATTACTTTCTCGCGCTGGCGCCGTATGCTCCACGGTTCCCGTTCGAAACGTGGATTCTCCCCAGGCAACACAGTTCGGCGTTCGAAAATATGCCAACGCCTTATTACAGCAGCCTCGCCGCTCTTCTGCGCGATTTTCTCGGAAGGCTGGACTCCGTGCTGGATTTCCCCTCGTACAATCTGGTGGTGCACACGTCGCCCCTCGGCGAAGAAATCAACGATCATTATCACTGGCACATCGAGATGATGCCGAAGCTCACCAAGGTGGCGGGATTCGAATGGGGCACCGGCTTCTACATTAATCCCACGCCGCCGGAAGAATCCGCGCGATTTCTTCGCGGCGCCACGTAAGCCGCGCCTTACAGGGGCTTGGCTGCAAATTTTCAAATACAACTCACTCGTGTGTTGAGCCGTGGGTGGAGTTTTGGGTCGCCGGATGCTACTTTTGACCCGGGAGCGCCCGGTGCGGCAACGGCTCGCTCCGCAGAGGGTGAATCGCGATGACGTGGGGTAAACGGCGGGCAATCGTTGTCGGTGTTCTAATTTTGTTTTTAGTGTTGATTATCTGGACCGCCTCGAAACCCAAGCGCCTAGCGTCCAATTCCGTCCTCGTGATTGACGCCGAAGGCACGATCGAAGAGCAGCCCCCAGTTAGCTTTTTCGGCAGTCTCAGCGGGAACTCCGAGCCTGTTCTTCACGATTATCTGGACGCGATCGATTCAGCGCGGACCGATTCGCACATCACCGGCATTGTGGTGAGGATCGCGCCTCTTTCGACGGGCTGGGCAAAGCTGGAAGAAATTCGCGCGCACCTCCTCACCTTCCGGACGAGCCACAAACCGAGTATCTGCTACCTCGGCTATGACGGCGTCGGGAACCCCGAATATTACCTGGCAAGCGCCTGCGAGCAGGTCTGGCTGGTTCCCTCCAACTCGGTGAGCATCCGGGGAATGATGGCCGAAGCGCTGTTTTTTCGCGGCTCGCTCGACAAGCTGAAGATCATCCCCGAGTTCTATCACGTGGCCGAGTTCAAGACGGCCTATAACATGTTCACGGAGAAAAAGTTCACACCGCCTCACCGCGAGGAGGTGGAATCAGTCCTGCGCAGCATTTACGAGCAATATGTAACCGACGCATCCTCGGCGCGCAGCATCGACCGTTCGAAATTCGAATCGTTCGTGAACGCCGGGCCTCTTCTTACAAGCGATGCGGTGCAGGACAAGATCGTTGACCGGCTGGGCTACTGGGACCAGGTGCAGGACTACTTCAAGTCCCGCTATGGGGGATGGAATCCGGTCTCGCTCAACCAATACCGTTCGTCGCTCGGCACGGACAGCCTTCGCGGCCAGAAAATCGCCGTGGTACACGCGACCGGACTGATCGTTTCCGGCGAATCTCAGGCGACGCCCGGCGGCGGGTTTGTTATGGGCGGGGATTCGGTCGCCGCGGATCTTCGCAACGCGCGGAACGATGGCAGCATTCGCGCGATTGTGCTGCGAATCGATTCGGGCGGCGGCTCCGTGGTGGGAAGCGAAGTGATACGCCGCGAGGTGGAGCTGGCGGAAGGGCAGAAGCCCGTAGTTGTTTCCATGTCGGACGTAGCTGCTTCCGGAGGCTATTGGATTGCGACGCCGGCCGCTAAGATCATCGCCGACGCCAATACCATCACCGGGTCGATCGGAGTGCTCACCGGAAAGTTGAATCTTTCCGGGCTGTACAATCTTCTCGGTATCAGCAGCGATTATGTCGCCACGAGCGACAACGCGACGCTCTTCTCCGACCAGCAGAATTTCACGCCCGCCCAGGAAGCCTACATCCAGAAATCGCTCGACGAAACCTACGCGCAGTTCACCGAGGGTGTTGCCAAGGGCCGGCACATGTCCGTGGCGGCGGTCGACAAGATTGCCAAGGGCCGCGAATGGTCCGGAACGCAGGGCAAGGATTTAGGACTGGTCGATGAGCTGGGGGGATTCGACCGCGCCATCGACGTAGCCAAGGAACTCGCGCACATTCCCGCTGACGAGTCGATCCGCATCGTCCGGTTCCCGGAAGAAAAGAGCCTCTTCGAAGAGCTTCTGCAACGGGAAAAGGACACTGTGACGGAGTCGCGCTCGATCGAAGAGACAGTGCGGCGGCTCGTGGGCGTGATGGACCCGGTGCAAGCCCGCGTCCCCTACGAACTTCACATACGTTAAGGCCAGAAAACCTGCATCGCATCGGCTGCGCGGCTAATCAAATCTGCAGTACTGCAACGCGTCAAAACCCCGGGAGGATTCGACCGAAATGGAAAAGCCGGCAGCCGTTGAAGTTCCGATCCACAATCTGCTCAAGCACCGCTGGAGCCCGCGAGCCTTTGCCGATCGCGACGTAGAGCCCGCGGTTTTGCGGAGCCTGTTCGAAGCCGCTCGCTGGGCGCCCTCTTCCTACAACGGGCAGCCTTGGTCTTTCGTCGTTGCGACTCGTAAGGAACCGGAAGCCTTTCAACGGGTGCTGAGCTGCTTCGTTGAATTCAACATCGGATGGGCCAAGGGCGCGCCGGTGATCGGCATTTCCATCGCAAGGCTGAACTTCGAGAATAACAACAACCCGAATCGCCACGCCTACCATGACGTCGGGCAGGCGATGGCCAACCTGGCAATCGAGGCTGTGGCGAATGGGCTGCAGGTCCATCAAATGGCGGGCATCCTGGTGGACGA
>JBEKTG010000263.1:0-5408 GCA_049516275.1 Candidatus Acidiferrales bacterium | reverse complement strand
CTGGAGAACTGGTCGGCCAATTCGATCGGATCGCTTGCGATGGGGCAAGAGGTGAGCGTTACCCCGATCCAGATTATTTCCGCGATTTCGGCGATCGCCAACGGGGGAACTCTTTACCGCCCGCACATCCTGCACGACATGCGGGGGGACCTGATGCCGGTGCGGCACGTGGACACGGCTCCTCGCCAGGCGACCGACCAGAAGACCGCCGCGGAAATGCGCGGCATGATGGAAGACGTGGTGCTGGAAGGCACTGGAAAGCCGGCTCAACTGAGCGGATACACGGCAGCCGGCAAGTCCGGCACAGCGCAGAAGATCGATCCCGCCACGGGCCGATATTCGGCGACCCAGTATAATTCTTCGTTTGTCGGCTTCGCGCCGGTGAACGATCCGGCAATCTCGATTCTGGTGGTGCTCGATTCTCCGGTCGGCGCGCACCATGGCGGCGAGGTGGGCGGCCCGGTATTCAAGCGGGTGGCCGAGCAGGTGCTGGCGTATCTGGCGGTGCCGCATGACGTTCCCGCTCCTTCCGACGTGGAGACCGCGAAAAAGTTGAAGGCTGAGCCGCTTCCCGCGGCTGTCTCGGATACGGCGAAAGCAAGCTTCGAGGCGGCTGTCGCGAGAAAGAGTCAGGCAAGCGCGCCGACGGCCGCGTTTTCAGGAGAGGATGCCGTCGCTGTCCCGAGGCTGATCGGGCAGAGCGTTCGCGCCGTCACGGAAGAGTGTGGAAGGCTGGGGCTTGTCCCGTCGCTCGTAGGCTCGGGGATTGCGCTCGCGCAGTACCCAGACGCCGGTACTCAAGTGCAGCCCGGAAGCCAGGTAATGGTTCGGTTCGGCCGGCCGGGGATGGTGTTGTCGAAGCTGTCGCGAGGGGACGAGAATTGAGGCTGGTTGCAGATGGCAGGCCGGATGTTCGTTCCCTGATCGGGAACCAAAGGCAGGCAGGGCCAAACATGGATTTGTGCGAGGTGATTGACGGCATCGACGTGGTTCGCCTCAGCGGGCGCACCGACCCGCAGGTTCTATCGGTCGCGTATGACAGCCGCAAGGTCACGCCCGGCGCGCTCTTCTTTGCGCTTCCCGGTGAAAAAGCCAACGGCGCGGAGTTTGCCGGCGATGCGATTGCGCGTGGAGCGATTGCCGTAGCGAGTTCGCAGACGCGGCCCGCTGGAATCCAGAAAGATGTCACCTGGGTGCAGGTCGCAGCGGGGAAGGAACGGCGTGCGCTGGCGACCGCAGGAGCAAATTTTTACGGGCGTCCAGCCAATTCGCTGAGGCTTGTCGGGATTACCGGGACGAACGGAAAAACCACCACGGCATTCTTGATTGACTCTATTCTGCGGAACGTGGGATTTACCACGGGCCTCGTGGGCACCACGGGTTATCGCACCCCGGCGGGCGCGCGGTCCGGCGCGAACACCACGCCCGAATCGCTCGATCTGCACCAGATGTTTGCGGAGGTACGCGATGCCGGCGGCACGCACGCGGTGCTGGAGACGAGTTCCCACGCGCTCGCCATGGACCGGCTGTGGGGCTGCCATTTCGCCGTGGCTGTGTTCACGAACCTGACGCGCGATCACCTCGATTATCACAAGACGTTTGAAAACTACTTCGACGCGAAGCGGCATTTGTTTGAAGGCACGGGTGCCGGCGCGCCGGATGTGGCCGTGATCAACGCCGACGATTCCTATGGCTCGCGCCTCGAAGGACTGGCCCGGCGCACTCTTACCTATGGCCTGACGGGTTCGCCCGATATCACGGCGAAAAAATCCGCGTTGACTTTTCACGGACTTGAGTTTGTTGCGCACACGCCGGCCGGGAAGATCGAAATTCGCTCGCCGCTGGTGGGTCGCATCAACGTCTACAATATTCTCGCGGCCATCGGGGCGGCGATCGGGCTTGGTATTCCCGCCGATCAGATCGCCCCGGGAATCGCCAGCCTCGAGCTCGTGCCCGGCCGCTTCCAGCGAATCGATGAGGGCCAGCCCTTTCTTGTGGTGGTGGATTACGCGCATACCGATGACGCGTTGCGGAACCTCATTTCGACCGCGCGGGAGCTGACGCCAACGGGCCGCATTATCACGCTTTTTGGCGCCGGCGGGGATCGCGACCGCACCAAGCGCCCGCTGATGGGCGAAGCGGCGGGTTCGCTGAGCGACCTGGTGGTGCTCACGAGCGACAATCCGCGCAGCGAAGACCCTTTGCGCGTGATCAACGATGTCGCGGTGGGACTGCAGAGAGTCAACGCGAAGTATCGCGTCGAACCAGACCGCGAGCGGGCGCTGGCGATCGCTCTCGATGAGGCGCGGGCGGGCGACATCGTGCTGCTGGCCGGGAAGGGGCACGAGACTTCGCAGGTGCTGAAGGATCGCACTATCGAGTTTGACGACCGTGAGAAGGCGCGCGAGATTCTGCGCCGCAAGGGATTTTCAAAGAAGCAGGCAGGGCAGTAACGCGGAATTCGCGAGGACCCGGCGGCGGCCGGGAACTTACGTTTGCGAGGGAAGCCCAGCCCATTGGAGAAGCGATGCGGTGGACCGTGGTTCAAGCGGCTGAAGCACTGGGTGTCGCGGCGCCTTCCGGGCTCGACCCCCTGGCCGGGCTGGCCGGTGTCTCGATTGATTCTCGCACCATTCAGCCTGGAGAGCTGTTCGTCGCCATCCAAGGACCCAATCACGACGGGCACCATCATGTGGCCGGCGCTTTGGAAAAGGGCGCTGCAGCCGGGCTGGTGGCGCGCGAGCGTCTCCCGGAATATTCAAGGGAGCTACAAGGCCGCGTGTTCGCGGTCGACGACACGCTGGTCGCTTTGCAGCGCCTGGCGTCGCGGGCTTGCGAAATCTGGCGGAAGAAGCGGCCGGGGCGGCTTATCGCAGGCGTTGCCGGGTCGGTTGGGAAAACCACCACAAAGGAAATTCTTGCGGCGCTCGTGGGCGCGCGGTTCCGCGTACTGAAGACGCTCGGCAACCTGAACAACGAATATGGATTGCCGCTGACGCTGTTGAAACTCGATGACGATTACGAAGCGGCTGTTGTGGAACTGGGGATGTCGCATCGCGGCGAGCTGGCTCACCTGACGCGCATCGCGTCGCCGGACCTGGGCCTGGTGACGCGCGTGGCTGTCGAGCACCTGGAATTTTTCGCTTCGATTGACGAGATTGCGCTGGCCGAGCGGGAGCTGATCGAGAACCTGCCCTGGCCTCGCGCGACAGCGGTACTGAATGCGGATGACGAGCGCGTGGCGCGCTTCGCCGATGTAGCGCACGGCCCGGCGATTTTCTTTGGCACGAGCCCGGCCGCGGGTTTCCGAGCCGAGGCCATCGAAGAGCATGGCATCGAAGGCTCGGAATTCGATTTTGTGTGGCCGGGTGGGCGGGCGCGGCTGTCCTTGCCGTTGATCGGCCGCCACAACGTGATGAACGCCGTTGCGGCGCTCGCGGCGGCGAGCGTTTGGGGAATTGGCGCTGAAGAGGCGCGCTCGGTGTTCCCCGGGTTGAAGCCGGCGGACAAGCGCGGCGAAATCGTCCGGTTCGAAGAAGGATTTACGGTCATCAACGACTCCTACAATTCGAGCCCCGCGGCCCTAAACGAGCTCACGCGTCTTCTGGCCGCCACGCCGGGATATCGGCGCAGGATTCTCGCGGCAGGCGAGATGCGGGAACTGGGCGCGTCCTCGGCTGACTTGCACCGCGAGTGTGGCCGCTCCGCCGCCGGGCTCAGGAATATCGACTGGATTTTCGGCGTGCAGGGCCACGCAGAGGATTTCGTGCTGTCTGCCATTGCGGGCGGTCATGCGGCGGACCAATCGCAGTTTTTTGCGAATTCACAGGAGGGCGGCCAGTTTCTCGCGGGCTTCCTGCAGCGCGGCGACCTGCTGCTCCTGAAAGGCTCACGCGGCGTGAAAATGGAGAAAATCCTCGAAGCAATCGACGCCCGCCACCCGCGTGCCGGCGCAAAACCGGCCGGGCAGCCCGTGGAAGCATCGCCGAAAGGCCGCGCCTGAAATGCTTTACTACCTTTTCTTTTACGGCCTGCGCCCGCACCTCAACGCGCTCAACGTGTTCCGCTACATCACCGTGCGAACGGCGGTGGCGAGCCTCACGGCTCTTTTCACCACGCTTCTGCTGGGGCCGTGGGTCATCGCCCGGCTGCGCCAACTGCAGGTGAAGCAGTACATCCGCGAAGAGGGCCCGAAGGCGCACCAGAAGAAATCGGGTACGCCGACAATGGGCGGCGTGCTGATCGTCGCATCGATCGTTTTCCCGACGCTGCTGTGGGCCGACCTTCGCAATCCTTACGTGCTGCTCGCGGTAGGCGCCACGCTGGCGTTCGGCGCCATCGGCTTCATCGACGATTACAACAAGGTGGTGCGCAAGCACAATCAGGGGCTCACCGCGCGCGGAAAATTTCTCCTGCAGGTGCTGACGTGCGTGGGCGTCGGGGGAGTGCTGCTCGGTTTGCAGGTGTCGGGGCGCTATTCCACGCAGCTGAGCGTGCCGTTCCTGAAGCGCGTGCATCCGGACCTCGTGATCGATTCGCTGCTGCCGCATCGCTTTATCTGGCCGCTTGCGTTCGTTCCCTTCGTGCTTTTTCTCGTGCTGGTAATTGCCGGCATTTCCAACGGCGTGAACCTCACCGACGGGCTCGACGGCCTCGCCATCGGCTGCGTGCTGGTGTGCGCCACGGCGCTGACGGTGCTGACCTATCTTTCAAGCAACGCGCGCTTCGCCGATTACCTGGAGATCCAGCGCATTCCCGACGCGGCGGAGCTGACCATCTTTTGCGGGTCGCTCGTCGGAGCCTCGCTCGGATTCCTTTGGTATAACGCGCATCCGGCGGAAATGTTCATGGGAGACGTGGGCTCGCTCGCGCTGGGCGGCGCGATCGGAACCGTGGCCGTGATCCTGAAGCAGGAGATTCTGCTGCTTTCCATCGGCGGAATTTTCATCATCGAGCTGCTGTCGGTGATCATCCAGGTGGGTTCGTTCAAGCTGACCGGCAAGCGGGTGTTTCGCATGGCGCCGCTGCATCACCATTTCGAACTGCTGGGCTGGAGCGAGTCCAAGATCATCGTGCGGTTCTGGATTCTGGCGCTGGTGTTCGCGCTTTTTTCTCTGACGACTTTGAAATTGCGGTAAGGGCCAGGGTGACAGGCAAGTGAGACCCGGATTCGATCTGCAGGGCAAGCGCGTGCTGGTGGTAGGACTCGCGCGCACGGGCGTGACGGTGTCTCTTTTCAGCGCAGGTTACGGCGCTGTGGTAACAGCCGTGGACGAAAAGCCGGAGGCGGAGCTGGCCGAGACGGCCGCTCGTCTGCGTGCAGCGGGAGTGAAACTGGAGCTGGGCGCTCACACGCCTGCAAGCTTTCTCGCGCAGGATTTGATCGTCGTGAGCCCGGGAGTGCCGGC
>JBEKTG010000262.1:0-6286 GCA_049516275.1 Candidatus Acidiferrales bacterium | reverse complement strand
TTGAATCTGGAGGGCCACACCCAAGGGCGTCCGATTACGAACCGCATTCTCTGCACCGACTGCCACAACAGCGACGACAATCGCGAATTCGGCGGCACCGGGCCGAATGGTCCGCATGGCTCGCAGTTCTCACATATTCTGGAGCGGAGATACGAATTCAGCCAGGTAGCTCCGGGCCTTCCCCCCGCCGCCGGCCCCGGAAGCACGATCACGAATCTTCTCCCTCCCATCGCCGATCCCGGTGCAGGCGGACCCTATTCGCTGTGCGCCAAGTGTCACGACTTAAACAGCATCTTGTCCAATGCCAGCTTCAGCAAACACGCGCTTCACGTCAATGCAGGATTTTCTTGCTCCGTCTGCCACACCGCTCACGGCATGGGAGCGAATTCCTCGAATGTCACGGGGGAACGCATGGTCAATTTTGATCTGAAGGTCGTAGCCGAGAATGCAACCTCCGCCTATTTCCGTTCGCCGATTTCCTACAATCGTGGCACCAACACCTGCACCCTGACATGCCATAACTACAGTCACAACGCTGACGGTACAGTGACGCCCGCCATCAGCCCCAAAGCGGCTGCGCCGGGCAAACATTGAGCGGACTGCTTGGTGGTGTCTTTCGAAAAACTAATCGTGCCCCTGTATGGTCAGGACGCCCTCGACAGATCGTGGAGAATCGTGGAGGCGATCGATGATGTGTTTCTGCATGAGATCCCATTCTCCCCGCAGAATCATCTCCTTGATGCCGAACTTGCTTTCATGCTTGGCATCGTCGAGGCGCACTACAACCTCGCTCTTACGCAGGCGGAAGTCGATGACGTCGGCCAGCGGAATGAATTGATTCGACGATCCTCCGACAATCACGTACACAACCTTGTCGGAAACCAGCGTGTACTCGGGACAAGCGTCTGCCACCATTTGGCCCTGCACCCCGCTCATCGAGGCCATGAATCCACGGCGGGTCGCCAGGCACTCGCCCATCCGCATGCGTACGACCGTTCCATGCTGATATACGCCGAGTGATTGCGCCGCCCACGCCGCGGGTGAGCAGCTCATCGCCGCAACTACACAGATCAAAGTTTTCATATGTTGCCTCATTGAATTTCTCCGTAGACATAACCGTTACGACAATGGAATCGCAGGTTCGGATTGTGTTTGGGAAGAATGCGCAGAGAGTGAAATCCAACCACAGAGTTGGGCAACTCGTAGGTCACGACATAGGAGTTTCGCAAGTCCTCGATGGCAGCCGGCAGGACGCCAGCGCCGCCCTCCGCCATGGAAAAGTATCTGCCACCTGTAGCCTCAGCCATGCGCAGCAGCGCGGCGCTTCCAGAGGGATTACTCCTAGCACCATTCGAGTCAACCTGCGTCAGATCAACTGTATAGAGGAGCGCGCCAGTGTCGATTACAGACTGCAAAGCCTCCTTGGAAGACGCCTTGCTGATGGTGTCATCGCCATCGGAAAACAAGATCATAACCGGCCGGGCGCCAGGAGCATTTCGACCCGAAAGGATCTGCGCGCCATAGGCGATGGCGTCGAACAACGGCGTTGTCCCGGACCCGTTCACCGAGAGCAAGCTCTGGCGCGCTTCCCAGGTTCGGCAGTCGCCAGTACACAGCAGAGCCGGTTGCAGTCCCCCGAAAGAAATCACCGACAAGTTGCTGTCGACGGCCGTCTGCGAGATCAGCCGAAGAACTTCGTCCATGGCCGCGGGCAGTCGGCGCGCCACCGATTCGCTGGCGTCAACCAAAATCACCATATCGAGCACGGTTTCGTCGGCCCGTGCCAGGCTTCGGAAATCTCGTATTACAAGGTCGCCATCCACGATGACGAAGTCATCTTTTGTAACTGTATCGATCGCCCGATTATTCACGTCGGTGGGGAAAAAAGTAACGCGCACTTCCGATGACGTGCTGTGGTATGTGTCTAGGGGAGTATCATCCGCGTGCACAAGCTGGGCAATGAAGATAAATAGGCACAATGAGAAAGTGGCGGACCGGGTGCAGCGATTGGCGAACATGCTGTGTCTTCCATCGGCCTGCTGGCGACACAGCTTTAGGTGTTACTAACGGACGGGCGGTTGCAAGTTTCTTGACTTTAGCGAATCTGCACATCGGCTGCACCTCTTACGTCGACAACTGACCCTGCCCTGGCTCTGGCGCCGCCTCCGCTTGCAGGTCCTTGATTGAGCTCAGCGCGCCGGTCCGCCGCAGATCGGGAAATATCCACGTCCAGGCCGCAATCACCGCCAGCGTCCCCACCCCTCCAAGCACGACCGCCGGAACCGTTCCAAACCATTGCGCGGTCAAGCCCGATTCAAACTGCCCGAGCTCATTCGATGTCCCGATAAAAACCATATCCACGGCCATAACCCGGCCGCGCATCTCATCCGGCGTGCGCAACTGCACCAGCGTTGCGCGAATAATCACGCTGATCATGTCCGCCGCGCCCAAGAAGATGAGCGAAAGCAGCGACACCACGAGGCTTCTCGAAACCCCAAAAATGATTGTGCAAATTCCAAACCCCGCCACCGACCATAGCAGCGTCGGCCCCGCCCGCCCGCGCAGAGGTCGATGCGCGACTGCAACCGCCATTAGAGCCGCCCCAATTCCGGGTGCCGTCCGCAACAATCCCAATCCCCACGGCCCGGTGTGGAGAATCTCTCGCGCGTACACTGGCAGCAACGCCACCGCGCCGCCGAGCAGCACAGCAAACAGGTCCAGCGAAATCGCTCCCAGGATCAACTTCTCGCGCCAGATGAAATGCAATCCTGCCAGAATCGTTTTCGTCGTCATTGGCTCCCGTCTCCGGATCTGTGGCCGAGTTTTGATCTTGAACATCGAGAGCAAGGCGCCCAGTGCGGTAATCATGGCAAATGCATACACCGCGGAAGGCCCGCGAAATGCCGCATATAAAATTCCGCCCAATGACGGCCCGAGAATCGTTGCTGCCTGAAATGTGGTCGCATTCCACGCCACCGCATTCGCGAAGTGTTCCTCGGGAACCAACTGTGGCAGGATCGACCGGCTAGCCGTCCCGTTGAATGAACGCGCGACTCCAAGCAGAACCAGCACAAGATATATTGGCCGAACAGCATGAACGCCAAACTCGGCAATCAAGAGAAAGAGACAGGAGCAGACCGCATATCCCGCGTAACAAACGCTCAGAACCTTCCGCCGCTCAAAGCGGTCCGAGGCGTGGCCGGATGCGAGAAAAAGAAGAATACCCGGAAGAAATTGCGCCAATCCAACTAGCCCGAGATCGAGCGCGCGATGCGTAATGTCATAAACCTGCCATCCGACGGCTACCGCCTGCATCTCAACCGCAGCGACGATCAGGAATCGCGCGGTTTGAAACAGGACGAAATCCGGATGGGTGAAGGCGACGCGTCCGGCCTTAGAGTCGGCAGTGGCGGGCATGTGCTTCTAATGTGCCATAGACTCCGTCTTCAATGCGGAATAAACTAGCTTTGATGGCTGAAGAAATAAAGCCCATTGATCCAGCCGACGTCGCCTCCGATGAAGAGGTCGCGAGAAAACTAGCAACGATCCGCGAGGCCGCAGCGCTTTGCGAATCTCCTACTTCCGACTTAGATGCAATGCTCGCCGAGATTGAGCAGGGCTATGAGCTCGGTCTCGAATTCCCTTCCTAGTCGTGCCAGCGACCCCTCGCTGTTTATAATCGGCGTGGCTGAAAGCTGATTCCTGATAGCTGAATGCTCAGATGAGATTCGAACTCTTCATTGCCACCCGCTACCTGCGTGCCAAACGCAGGCAAGCCTTCATCGGCATCATCACCGGAATCTCCATAGCCGGAGTCGCCGCAGGCGTAGCCTCGCTCATCGTCGCCCTGGCGATCAACAACGGCTTTCGCCAGGATCTGCAAGAACGCCTCATCGGATCGACATCCCACATCAGCCTGCTGCGCATCGCCGATGACGGCATCAAAGACTGGCCGCCGCTGCTGGCGCGTCTTTCAAAACAGCCGCACGTAGTAGCCGCCGCCCCCGCAATCTTCGAACAGGTGCTCATCTCCCGTGGTCCCCGCGCGCGCGGCGCAGTCCTCAAAGGAATGATTCCCGCCGATGAGCGCCGCGTAGGCGACCTGCTGAACTCGATCAAGGAGGGATCAGCAACTGCACTGGAAGAACCCCCACCAACCCCAGAAACAGACCATGTGGGGACAGTCGTCTCGGCCGAGGGGGCGCCAGCGACCGGAAACTCACCTGATGACATGGCCGAAGTCCACGCCCGACAAGCCGCCATGCCGCCCATCATTCTCGGCAAAGACATGGCCGATAACCTAGGCGCAACCGCAGGCTCGATCGTGCTAGTCACCAGCCCACAGGGCGAACTCACTCCCTTCGGCATGGTGCCCAAGTACAGCCGCTTTCGCGTCGTCGGAATCTTCAACTCCGGCTTCTACGACTACGACTCCTCCTGGGCCTTCACGCGCCTCTCCGACGCGCAGCGCCTTTTCGGCTTGGGCGACCTGATCTCCGTAATCGAATTCAAAGTCGACGACATCGATAAAGCCGACGTAGTTGCTCGGCAAATCGAAGATGCGGCAGGCAAAGGCTTCATGACCACGAACTGGAAGGAGCAAAACAAAGCTCTATTTCACGCGCTGAACATGGAACGCTTGGTCACTTACATCACAGTTGGCCTGATTGTCTTCGTGGCCGCCCTGAATATCCTGATCTCGCTCATCATGATGGTCATGGAAAAAACTAAAGACATCGCCGTACTCCTTTCGATGGGCACGCGCCAATCGCAAGTGCGCAACATCTTCATAGCGCAAGGCATGCTGATCGGCGTAATCGGCACCGCGATCGGCCTAATGTTAGGCTTCGCAATCTCCTATGCCGGAGGCCACTACCACATCATCTCGCTCTCGCCCGAAGTCTATTCCATCGACTACGTCCCCTTCGCCCCCCGCCTGATCGATGGCGCACTGGTGGCGCTTGTAGCAATAGGAGTCTCGTTCGTAGCGACGCTGTATCCCTCGTGGTCGGCAGGAAGAACGTTACCGGCCGAAGCCCTGCGCTACGAATGATGATCGAGCTATGTAGTGTCATCCTGAGCGGAGGTTTTGCGCAGCGAAGCGGAGCAAAACCGCAGTCGAAGGATCCCTACCTGTCGGCCGAACCGCCGGCTTCGCAAGGAATTCACATGATTGAACTTTCCCTGCTCTGCCGCCGTACAATAAATTGGAAGAAAAAAGGAGGTCTCCCATGCTCACCTTCCTCCTCTGGTGCATGCTCTTCGTAATCTGCTGGCCGCTAGCGTTGCTGGCGCTGATCGCCTACTACCCATTCGTCTGGTTGCTCCTGCTCCCATTCCGCATCGTAGGCATCGCGGTCAAAGGAGTACTCGAGGTCGTCTACCTCGCGGTCACGCTGCCGTTCCGACTGCTGGCCGCGCCGTTCCGGATCTAAGGTAGAATCCCTTTCAGATTTCTCGCCAAATGACTTGGAGACTTTGGAACAAACGCCGAGCGCTCGCAGCGTCGTTCCTGCTAGCCTGCGTTGCGATTTTCAGCGGAAGGAAAATTTCCGACTATTCCTCTCCACCGAACCGGGAGAAAACCTGCGATTTCGTTTTTCCGAGTGATTCAAGAGCTGACAATCCCACAACCATCGTCGTCAAGCCGGCGGGTCAGCCAATCCTCTTTAAGGATCAAGGCGGATTCATTAACGACGCGAGTTGCCTGAACAAAACGCGCGTGTATGGCATCGTAGAAATCAAGACTGCCGACGACGTGCGAACGGCGCTCGAATTCGCCCGCGCAAATCACCTTAAAGTCTCAGTTGCTGGCCAGAGACACAGCATGGGGGGGCAGACCTTCACTAACGACGGTCTCGTGCTCGACATGCGAAATCTTAGCGCGATCAGCCTCGATCGTGATCGCAAGGTCGTGCACGTCCAATCTGGAGCGACTTGGGCTCAAATCCAGCAACTGATCGACAAGGAGGGCCTCTCCATCCAAGCGATGCAGTCGATCAATGTTTTTACGATCGGAGGGTCGTTAAGCGTCAATGCCCATGGCATTGCGCATCATGTTAGCGAATGGAGAAATCAAGAACGCCAGCCCAACCGAAAATCCAGAGCTTTTCCGCCTTGCTCTCGGCGGCTACGGTCTGTTCGGCGTCATTCTCGACGCCGAGATTCAATTAGTGGACAACGAGGTCTACTCCCTCGAAACTAAAACGCTGGATTACCGCGCCTACTATCGAACCCGCGTTGCCGACGATGATTCCGTAGGCCTGATGTACGGCCGTATCTCGAT
>JBEKTG010000261.1:0-5427 GCA_049516275.1 Candidatus Acidiferrales bacterium | reverse complement strand
AAAGTCTATGCAATGCTTTTTCAGGGCAGGGAATTCGCTTTTGGTATAATCTCCTTTCGAGAAGCCATGGCACGCCCGTCCCCACACCGCGTTTCTACCGGCGAACGTATCAATGTTCACGAGCCTCCCGGCCGCCTGCAGCGGGAGCTCGGCGCGCGCCGCATCCGTTTGACGCGCCAGCGCCGCGTGGTCCTACAGGTGATGGAGGGTGCTCCGCAGCACTTGGACGCCGGCGAAATCCTCACGCTCGCGCAGAAGATCGACGCCGATATCACCCGTGTCACGGTCTACCGCACGCTCGAACTCCTCAAGAACCACGGCTTGATCGACGAGCTCGACCTGCTGCACCTTCGCGGACACCGCCATTTTTACGAAAGCCACGGCCCGCGCGACCACATCCACGTGGCCTGCATCCGCTGCGGAAAGGTCCGCGAGTTCGAAAGCGAGATGTACGAGGATTTGAAGAAGCAGATCGCCCGCGACTGCGACCTGGAAATTACGATCACCCGCACCGAGGTTGGCGGGTTATGCGGGGATTGCAGAAAGCGCTGACCCGACCAGGGTCAGCGTCCCGAACGGAGCGAAGCGAGAGAAGGACCTGCTTCTGAGGGTTTTTCGACCACGTGGCTAGGCTACGTTCGGAGAAATTCCTTTGCGCCTCGGATATCCTTGAGCACCTGATCCCGCAACTCCTCGACGCTTGCAAATTTCCGTTCATCCCGCAGGCGCTCCAGAAACCGAATCTCGATTTTCCCGCCGGTCAGGTCCTGATTGAAATCGAAGAGGTGCGTTTCGACGGTGACGCTCGAGCCGTTGAACGTGGGCCGCACGCCGATATTCGTAACGGAGCGATAAAACTCTCCATTCACAACTGTTTCGGTGGCATAGACTCCGTTTTGGGGCAGCATCTCCTGTTCAGTCTGAAGATTCAAAGTCGGCACCACGAGCTTCCGCCCCTGGCCGGTTCCGGTCTGTATTTCTCCCTCCAGCGAAAAAGGGCGCCCCAGCAGGCGCCGGGCATCTGCGACACGCCCGCCCCGCAGCGCCTCGCGGACGGCCGTGCTGGACGCAACCGTTCCATCGACCGTCAGCGCCTTCACGCTCTCCACTTCGAATCCCCACTCCCTGCCATAGCCTTCGAGCAACTGGACGGTGCCTTCCTGGCGATGCCCAAAGCGGAAGTTTTCTCCGACCAGCACCTTGCTGGCACGCATCGTTTCCACCAGGTAGCGGCGCGCGAAATCCTCCGGCCGCATTTTGGAGAGCTCCAGGTCGAAGGGAAGCACCAACGCTGCATCGATTCCCGCCGCGTCAAAAGCCGCCAGCCGCTGGTCGATGGTCATCAGAAGGGAAGGGGCCTCGGCGGGGCGCAGCACCTTCAGCGGATGCGGAAACAGCGTGAGCACCGCGGCGAGCTGATCCCTTTCGCGCGCTTCCTGCTTCACCTTGCGAAGAATCTCCTGATGCCCGCGGTGGATGCCGTCGAAGTTCCCGATGGTCACCACGGAGCGTTTGCGATTCTCTCCGAAGTGTTGCACCCATCCTTCCGCGGACGCGAGCCTGGCAATCGCCATTAAATCTCCACCTCGAGGCGCAGGCCGTCATGCGAGAGCCGCACGTGTTCCGGGAGGCGCGCGTTGGTCTCGGCGTGGCCAAGGTCATGGCAGATGTGCGTGAACCACGCCCGCTTGGGCTGGAGCTCCGCCACCAGGGCGAGCGATTGCTCCACGTTGGAATGCATCGGGTGCGGCACGTAGCGCAGCGCGTCCAGGATGAAGTCGTCGAGCCCACGCAGCAGTTTTTTCGATTCCTCCGGCACGCGAATGAAGTCTGTGAGGTAAGCGCATTTGCCGAACCGGAATCCCAGCACCGGTTGCGGTCCGTGCATGGCCGGCACCGGCACGATGGTCAGGCCAAACAGATCGAACGGTCCGTCGATCGCGTGCAGTTTGACGCCGGGGAGCAGGTTGCCGTTCGGCGTGTCGTCGAAGATGTAGGCGAACTGGCGCTGCAGCGTCGCGATGGTGTCGGCAGCCGCATAAATCGGCACCACTCCCTGCTGCTTCATGTTGAACGGGCGAATATCGTCCAGGCCGAGGATGTGGTCAGCGTGACCGTGCGTGTAGATCACCGCGTCGAGCCGATCCACGCGCTCGCGCAGGGCCTGGGAACGGAAATCGGGAGTCGTATCGATCACGATGTTGCGCCCCGCGTAGGAAAGCAACACCGAGGGGCGCATCCGATTGTCATGCGGATCGGTGGATTCGCACACGACGCAGTGGCACCCGAGCGTTGGCACGCCCATCGATGTGCCCGACCCCAGGACTGTCAATTGAAGCGATGCCATGAATGGAGAGGAAGGGGCCTGCTTTAAATCCCGCTCGCTATTTTTTTACGCCCGCTTTTTTCTGCATCTGCTCGGCAGCCGCCTTGGAAATTTCCATAAAGGTGAGCTTCAGGCTCCCCAGAACTTCCATCAGCAGATCGTCGTCCACCTTCGCGAGGTTCCCGCGAGTTTTCTCGCGCAGCGCGTCCAGCATGTCGATCACTTCGCGCGCGCCCTCGAGATCGAGAAACGCCTGCCCGGTGCGGGGATCGGCCATTCCGCCGAGCATCGCCGCCGCGTTGCGCGTGAGGAAATCCACGAGCATCTGGAAGCTTCGCGAAGGCGCGATAGCGTTTTCGTCCGCCGCGGCCTCTTCGACGGGCTCGGCGGGTGCGATGGCGCCCGCAGGCTCCGGCGCTGTCAGCGGTTTCGGAGGCGCTTTCGGCGCGGTAGCGGCTGCCTTCTTGGAGGATTCCTCTTCCCAGCGGCGGTCCTGATCGGCAGCGTCCTTGCGGAGTTCTCCGTCCTCGGTGAAAAGGCGCCGGTCTACAACCTTGAATCCTTCATCCTGCTTGGGATCAGCCACGTGAGATTTCCTCGAGATGCTTCATGATCTATACGCAAAAGTCTAACATTCGCTTCTTCCGCTCACAAGCCGCATCAGCACCGCAGCAGTGCCGCAGTAGCGCCGCGCCGACCGCCTTGTGATTTTCGAGCGCCTGCCGTAAATTGTTGTTTCTTCCACGGGAGCCTCCGTCCGTCTTGTCTAAGCGCATCGCGAAACCAAAAGCCCGCCGCAAAGCGCGTCGAAAACCGCCCGCGAAGTCGGCGCGAACGTCGCGGGCTTCCAGCCGCGCGCGGATTCCCGTAGGTCCGCGCGACCGGCTGGCCGGGAAGTGGTTTGAGAAGCTTGTAGCGCTACAGGCCCGCCTGTATGGCCCCGGCGGCTGCCCCTGGGACCGCGAGCAGACGCACGAATCGCTTCGCAAATTCCTGATAGAGGAGACCTACGAAGTTCTCGACGCGATGGAATCCCCCGACCCCCGCAAGTTTGCGGGCGAGTTGGGTGACTTGCTGCTGCAGGTGGTTTTCCACTCGATCCTCGCGGAAAAGGCCGGGCGCTTCACGATTTCCGACGTAATCGAGTCCATCCACTCGAAAATGGTCCGGCGCCACCCCCACGTCTTTGGCGATGCCTCCGCCGCAAATTCCGCTGCGGTGCTCAAGAATTGGGAGCAAATCAAGGCCGAGGAGCGCACTGCCGAAAAAGAAGCGTCTGCCGCAAATGGCGAAGGAGCCATTGAGTCAAAGCCCGAGTCCGTTCTCGGTGGCGTACCCCGGTCGCTTCCCGGCGTGCTCGAAGCGTACCAGTTGACGCGGCGAGCTTCCCACGTCGGTTTCGACTGGGATCGGCTCGAAGACATCCTCGCAAAGCTAGCGGAAGAGGAACGTGAGATTCGCGCCGCGCTTCCGGCAGATGCTCCCCAAGGAGGAAAGTCGAAGGCAAAAGCTTCACCAAAACTTGAAGAAGAGGTGGGTGACCTTCTGTTCACGGCAGTAAACGTCGCGCGGTTTCTTGGAGTGGACCCTGAGATCGCCCTCAAAAGGGCAAACGCAAAATTCGAGCAGCGCTTTAACTGGATGGAGTCGGCATCCCTGAGGGAAGGGAAGAGCTTTGCCGATCTCCCGCGGGATCGCATGGAAGAGTTATGGAACGAGTCGAAGGAAGACGCATGACGCAGCCCTCGGCCTCCTCTGGAATTGAAGTTCGCCATTGCACAGAGCTCGCCGAGTTCGAGGAATGCCTGCGGCTCGAACACGAAGTCTGGGGCTGGGGCGACGACATCACCGTTCCGGTGCCGGTGTTCGTCGTAGCGCGCCACACCGGCGGACAGGTGCTCGCAGCGTTCGACGGCGCGAAGATGATCGGGTTCACGCTCGCGCTCAGCGGGAACCGCGGCGACCGCACCTTTCTGCACTCCCACATGACGGCCGTGCTTCCTGGCTACCGGGACCAGGGCATCGGCCGCCGCCTCAAGCTTTTCCAGCGAGACGATGCCATCCAGCGCGGCATCGGCCTGGTGGAATGGACGTTCGATCCGCTGGAATTGAAAAACGCGCATTTCAATCTCGTGCGGTTGGGAGCCATTGTGCGACGCTACATGCCCAACTGCTACGGGATCACGAATAGCCCCTTGCACGCGGGCATTCCGACCGACCGCCTGGTGGCCGAATGGTGGCTCGAGTCGCCCCGCGTGCAAGCGATTCTTCAGGAGCGCCCGCTCGCGGACACTGCGGCTACCGAACGGTTTCCCGTGCCGGCGGACCTGGCCGAAATCAAAGCGTCCGATCCGGCGGCGACGGCCAAGATTCAGACCGGCCTCCGCGACCATTTTATCCAGGCGTTTGCGAATGGGCAGGCCGTCACGTCGATTCAGGCGCGCGGGGAGCGCGTCGATTACATCCTGCAGGATGCCGCCAGTACCGCAGGCTTGCAGCTGTCCTCCCTGAAGCAGCACTGAACAGGGACTGAACTGGCACTAAGCTGGCGAGGCTGATCGCCCTTGCATTTCGCAGGGCCTCACGTATCTTTTTAGGGTCACGTGTTAAAGTCGCGCGTTAAAGTTAGCTATTAAAGTTGCGTGTCGAGACCTATGCGCCTGCGAAAAATCACGCTCCGCGAAATTCATCTGCGGCTTCTCTCGGCGTTTGAGACCAGCTTCGGCAAGACCCAGCTTCGCCGCATCGTTCTGGTGGAGGCGGACGTGGACGGAGTCGCGGGCTGGGGCGAATCGACTGCCGGCGAGAATCCGTTCTATTCCTACGAGACCACCGAAACCAGCTGGCTGATCATCCGCGATTACCTCTGGCCCATGCTGAAGGGTAGGGAATTCGCCTCCGCCAACGAGATTGGGGACCTGCTGGCTCCGGTGCGCGGCTACAATATGGCCAAAGCGGCGGTCGAGACGGCGCTCTGGGATGCGGAAGCGAAGCAGAAGAACCTGCCGCTCGCGAAGCTTCTCGGCGGGACGCTCGAAGAAATCCCCTGCGGCGTCTCGATCGGCCTGCAGCCCACGCTTCCGGAACTTTTCGCGAAAGTT
>JBEKTG010000260.1:0-5454 GCA_049516275.1 Candidatus Acidiferrales bacterium | reverse complement strand
GGGCGCGGTGGGGCGTCCGAACTCCGCCGTATACCAGCCCGAGGGCGAAGCGACCTCGGCTTCGAAATAGGCCATCACCGCGTCGTATCGTTCGAGGAATTCCGGATTTCTGGCGGCCTTTTCCAGCGTTTCCTGGGAGACCATCGTGAGCATGCGCAGGGGATTGTGGGCGCTGTTGAGCCAGGCCTGCAGATCGAGGGCGCGGAACATCTCGCGCGCGGCGCGGTTCCAGCTCCACCACAGGTTGTAGACCAGCCGCTCTAATCCGCGAATGCGCTGGGGCAGGTTGGGGAACCGAGGGCTGCCCGCTTGATTCCGATCCATGAGGTCCATGAAAATCCTTCGCTATCGATTATTTGGGTGAGTTCGATTGTTTCAAGAATAGCATCGGCGAGTCGAGCGTTTTTCCGCAAGGCTTTTCCCGAGGGGAAATGTACCGGTTTTCCGCCAGAACCGACGTCATCTTGACGGTTTCGTATTCTTTTAGCCGGAGCGAGTTGCGGCGTGCCCTGGCGGTACGGCGGGAACGGGCCGCCTGCTTTTACTTTCGCCGGACCGCCCGATTCGATGGTACAACGAGCTGTGATTCTTCGAGGCTGCTTCCGGATCCTTCTCCTCTACGACGTTGCAGAGGCGCTCGACCTCGACAAACTCCGCGAGCTGCTTGGCCCGCGCGGCGGGACGGTGAAGCGCGTGTTTCCGCGCGGCACGCCGGAGTATGTCCGCTTCGAACATGCGCCGATCGTCGAACCGGCTCAGGCTATCGACCTGGGCACGGGCGAGCGGATTCTCTGCTCGATCAAATACTACGCGTTCGCCGTGGTGGTGGTGCAGCTCGAGACTCCTTTTGAATGCGACTGGGAGTCGCTCCTGCGGCAGGCTTCGCGCTGGACGGATACAGTGAACGTGGAGCCATACGCCCGGGAGTTGGTGAGGCAGCACCTCGAACGGCTGGCGCCTTCAGTGATACGCCCGGTGAAGGATTGGCTGCAGGAGGACTACCTGGTAATTAATCTGGAGCAGGTGCAGCGGCCCGAGGGGCCGTTGAGCGGCACGGAGCTGCTTGCGGCGCACGGGCAGAAAATCGCCCAGCTTGTTCGCGGTGAGCTCACGCCGCTTGCCCCCGGAGTGACCGAAGAAATCCTGCAATCGAGCATTTCCTATTACGCCTCCGACCTGGTGGTGGCCGGAGCCTCCGCCTCGCTCGTTTACGACCGCGGAGAGGACGCCGCAGCCACCAACCAGGTGCTCGAATACGCCAAAATGCAGTTGCTCGAATTCCGTTACTACGATGGACTGATGAGCCAGCTGCTTTCCGATGTGTACACCGCTCTGGAACGCAGGAGAAACGTGCTTTTGTCGCGGTGGAGTGTTCCGCGCGACGCCAAGCGGTTCAACACCATCCGCCTGGATGTGATGGACCTTACCGAACGCATCGACAACGCCATCAAATTCGTGAGCGACATTTACTATGCGCGGCTCTACCGGCTGGCGGCGACCCGCATGGGCGTCCCGGACTACCGCAGCCTCGTGGATGAAAAGCTGCGCACGGTGGGGGAGCTCTACGACGTAATGGTGGATCAGTTCAACGAGGCGCGCTCGTTTATTGTGGAGTTTGCCATCGCGATTCTGGCGCTGCTGGATGTGATCCTTCTGCTGCGGATCAAATAGCGGGGTTGTGTTTTGCAGCTTTGCTATCGCGAAGACCTACACTTGCAAAACCGCAAGGGTGGGGCACCCGCAAAGGCAACGGCCCAAGCACCGCAAGTTGCTACGCGCTTTTACTCCGCGCTTTTAGCGACTTCTTCGCTGTCGGCGAGGCCTTCTTAGCCGCTGCTTTCTCGACCGGATCACCGGTGGCTGCTTTCTCTACGTCGCCTCCTTCGTCGCGCGCGATCTCGGCGAGTAGGCGGCCCGATACGGCCGAGCGAGGCTCCTCTGCGGCAATGTCCGCAGTAGAGGCATACTGGTCGCGATGCTTGATCAGCAGCCACGAAGATTTGCCTGAACTGCCGCCGAAGCCGCGCGTGCGGACGAGCACCCAGGAGCCGTGCAGTTTCTTGGCGTGGAGCGTGAACTTCAGGTCGCCCTTCTTAAGAGCGGCGTCCACGTCGGGTTGCTCGGGTTCCCAGGTGCCCTGATCCCACACCATCACGGTGCCGCCGCCATACTCCCCTTCGGGAATCACGCCTTCAAACGTCGCGTACTCGACGGGGTGATCTTCCACCTGCATCGCCAAGCGCTTCACGGAAGGATCGGGCGAGGGCCCCTTGGGAACCGCCCAGGAAAGAAGGACGCCGTTCCATTCCAGGCGGAAGTCGTAATGAAGCTGCGTGGCGCGGTGCTTCTGCACCACGAAGATCAATTTTGACGGCTTCTTCTGCGGCGCGCTCTCGCCGCCGGAAGGCTCGGTGGTGACGTCGAAGCGCCGCTTCTCCTGATATTTTTTTAAGGTCATCGTGGGTTACGCCTTCGCGCTGAGGTTAGCGGTTTGGGATTTGCGCCTTTACTTCCGTGCGCAGTATATCCCGCACCGCATTCATTTCATCTTCACTCGAATATGCGTGGCGAGGCCAGAAAAATCCGCGCAGTCCATCTTTGCGCCGGCGCGGCACGATGTGAATGTGAAAATGCGGCACGCTCTGGCTGACGGTGTTGTTCGCCGCCACGAAGGTTCCCTCGGCCTGCATGGCGCTTTTGACCACGGCGGCGAGATCCTGGGCATTGGAGAATAGGGTGCCGATGAGGTGTTTGGGAACGTCGGCGATGGTCTCGTAATGCGCCTTCGGAATGAGCAGGCAATGGCCGGGGAATAAAGGACGCGCATCGAGAAAAGCCAGCGACGCGTCATCTTCGAACACCACCTTCGCTTCCTTCTCGCGGGTGGCGATCTGGCAAAAGACGCAGTCGTTTTCTGGCGGAGGCGGATCGGCTTTGGGCTGCGTCACGGTATCAGCTTACTTTGTATCGAATGGGAAGGAAGAGAAAACTCTCAGTGCGAGGGGAAGGCCCGCCGCAGTAATACCGCAATGTGGGCGGCTTCTCTCCGTTGCCTTTGCCTTCGCCGTTGCTTTCGCCTTTGCCTTCGTTGTCATCCTGAGCCCATACGCGCGCAGCGCGGATGGGTGAGGGATCTGCTTTTTCTTTTTCGGGCACATGCGATAAGCAACGGCGAACGGAAAGAAGGCAGGCGACTCCCGAATCGAGCACTCCTGACGCTGAAACGTAACGGCTTCCGGGCGCATCCGACTCATGTACACTTAAAAGCGACGGCAACGCGTACTCGATTGGTAAATGACGCTAGAGTCTGGAGATAGCAGCCTGCCGCCGGATTCGACGAAGAGCCGCGAAGGGCCGCGACGAGCCAGCGGCCGGTCTTTCAGCCTTTGCGTAACCGAGAGCCGACGGCATCGCCTTTAAAGTGCAAAAACGCCGCGCAAGTCACCGATGAGCTTATCTTCTCCATTCATCCATCGCCCCGTCGCAACGTCCCTTCTGACCGTAGCCATTGCGCTCGCCGGGGCCGTGGCCTTCTTCTTTCTGCCGATCGCGCCGCTGCCGCAGATTGATTTTCCGACGATCACGGTGGGCGCGTCGCTGCCCGGAGCCAGCCCGGAGATCATGGCGTCGTCGATCGCGACACCGCTCGAGCGCCAGTTCGGCCGGATCGCGGGCGTCACGGAGATGACTTCGGCGAGCTATCTGGGAACGACGAGCGTCACGCTGCAATTCGACCTGAACCGCAACATCGACGGCGCGGCACGGGACGTCCAGGCCGCCATCAACGCGGCGCGCAGCTTTCTTCCGTCCAACCTGCCGAGCAACCCGATCTACCGCAAGGTGAACACGTCGGATGCGCCGGTGATGATCGTGGGATTGACGTCCAGCTCGCTCGACCGCGGCCAGCTCTACGACGCAGCGTCGACGATCATGCAGCAGAGCCTTTCGCAGGTGCAGGGCGTGGGGCAGGTGTTCGTGGGGGGCGGCGCGCTGCCGGCGGTGCGCGTCGACGTCAACCCGACCCAATTGAACAGCTACGGGCTGGGTTTGCCGGACGTGCGCAACCTGCTGAACGCCCAGAACGCGAACCTTCCCAAGGGGCAGATCTCCGACGACACGACCACCGCGAATATCCTCGCGAACGATCAGCTGCTCAAGGCGCAGGATTACCGGTCGCTCATCGTGGGATACCACAAAGGAGCGGCGATCAAGCTGTCGGATGTGGCGCAGGTGACCGACTCAGTTGAAAATCTGCGCGTCTCCGGCTACGTCAACGGTAAGAACGCCATCCCGGTGATCATCTTCCGGCAGCCCGGCGCGAATATTATCGATACGGTCGACCGCGTGCGGGCAGCGCTGCCTTCGCTGAAAGCGGCGATTCCGCCGGGGATCGATCTGGCGATCCTGCTGGACCGGACGGTCACCATTCGCACCTCGGTGCGGGATGTGGAACGCGCGTTGTGCATTTCCGTGTGCCTGGTAATTCTGGTGGTGTTTTTCTTCCTGCGCAGCCCGCGCGCCACCATGATTCCGGCGGTGGTGGTTCCCGTTTCGCTGATTGGCACGTTCGGAGCGATGTATTTGTTCGGGTACAGCCTGGACAACTTGTCGCTGATGGCGCTGACGATTTCCACCGGGTTCGTGGTGGACGACGCGATTGTGGTGATCGAGAACATCACGCGGTACATGGAGCGGGGGATGCGTCCGCTGGACGCGGCGCTGCGCGGCGCGAGCGAAATCGGTTTCACGGTGCTTTCGATCAGCCTGTCGCTGGTGGCGGTGTTCATTCCCATTCTGCTGATGGGCGGGATCATCGGGCGGCTGTTCCGGGAGTTTGCGGTGACGCTGTCAGTTTCTATCCTGGTGTCGCTGGCCGTTTCCCTCACAACCACGCCGATGATGTGCTCGCGATTGCTTAAGCAGGAAGACTCCGGCGGGCACGGGCGCCTCTACCGCGCCAGCGAAGGCATTGTGAACGGGCTGCTGCACGGCTATGAACGGGCCCTCCGGGCGGTTCTGCGGCACCCCGCATTTACGCTGGCGATTCTGTTCATCACGATTGTGGTGAACATCTACCTGCTCGTGATCGTGCCCAAGGGATTTTTCCCCGAGCAGGACAATGGAACGGTGGTCGGCGGAATTCAAGGGCCCCAGGACGTTTCCTTCCAGATGATGCAGGGCCTCACCAAGCGCTACTCGGACATTCTGAATTCCGATCCAGCCATCAGCAACGTGACCGCGTTCACCGGCGGGCAGGGACCGATCAACTCGGGGAATATTTTTCTGGCCCTCAAGGGCCGCAGATTTCGCGACGTGAGCGCCAGCGAGCTGATCGCCCGCCTGCGTCCGAAACTGAACTCGGTGCAGGGCGCGCGCGTATTTTTGCAAGCGGGCCAGGACCTGCATATCGGCGGACGCGGCAGCAATGCGGAGTTTCAGTACACGATCCAGAGC
>JBEKTG010000259.1:0-5468 GCA_049516275.1 Candidatus Acidiferrales bacterium | reverse complement strand
CCTATTTGAGCACAGGTGCTATCGCGCGGCAAATACGAGGCTTTCCCTTTGCGACAAGCCTCCCGACGCGCACGTTGACGGGGCCGTCCACCGCCCGTAGGCTGAAAACAGCGCAGGGTCGCTCCCATATGGCTACTATCGACGAAGACCTCGGACAAATCGAAAAAGATATCCGGCGGCTGAAGATCGAATATGAGCAATTCTTCGGCGGGGGTCGCCCGCGTCCGCCGGCCGACACGCAATGGCGCCTGGAAAGTTTGATGCGGCGATATAACGAGCGCACCGCCGAATTGAGTTTTGGGCAACGCTTCCGGTTCAATAACCTGTCCCAGACCTACGCCAAGTATGTCGACATGTGGCGCAAGAAGACGATGCAGAAGGAAGGCGGCGCTTCGCAGCATCATTTTGGGGCGGCGGCCAAGGCAATCGAGGCGGCGCGCGCCCGGGAAGCGGCCCTGCGGGAGCAGTCGGCTGCTGGTGCCGGACAAAGTGCAGCCCAGGCGGCTGCCAGTTCCGTGATCCAGGCGGCGCAAGAGCGCGAAGAGGCCGCGTCATTTGCCCTCTCCTTCACCAACCCGGAAACCGAGCGGACAAAGATCGTGCAGCTCTATCAGAAGCTGATCGAAGCCCACAACGAATCCGGTGAAAGCGCCGCCGCTCCGAACCTGCAGGCCTTCGAGAGGTTCGTCCGCAAGAAAACCCAGGAACTCAAAGACAAGGGCGGCAGCGAGGTGGAATACAGCGTGACGATTCAGGAAGGCCGCGTGAAGTTGAAAGCCCGCATTTCCGCCTGAGACGTTTGCTAAACCCTTATTACCGCCCTTATTTGAACGCCTTTCCCCTTGCCTTCTCGTGCCGTGGCATGTGCGCCATCGAGATTCAGTTTGACGTGGATGTGTGATATAACGAGCCACGAAAGCGGGTGGGGCGACAGCTTGTGCGATGCCGCTCAGCCTGTGATCAGGGACCATCAGGGGAGAACCAGTAATGAAAACGGGTACGTGGAGATCAATCGGACGGATCTGGGGCGCGTGGGGCGCCGTGGCTGGAATTATAGCGATAGGAGGAATTGCGGGCGTTCGCCTGGAGGCTCGCCCTCAACCAAAAGCGGCCGTTGCGCAGGCGCAGACGGATGCGAGCCGCGTCGCAGTCGATCCCGACAACATTGGTGGCGTGGTCACCAGCGCCAATGGTCCCGAGGCCGGCGTGTGGGTCCTCGCGGAAACCACCGATTTCCAGACCAAGTTTCGCAAGATCGTAGTCACCGATGATCGCGGCCGTTATCTCATTCCCGATCTGCCCAAAGCCAATTATAAGATCTGGGTCCGCGGCTACGGCCTGGTGGATTCCCCGCCGGTGACTGCCGCTCCGGGCAAGCCCCTGGCGCTAACCGCCGTGGCGGCCCCGAGCGCGAAGGAGGCGGCGCAATACTATCCCGCAAATTATTGGTATTCCATGCTGAAGGTTCCACCCAAGGATGCTTTTCCTCTGACGGTTCCAGGCGAAGGCGCGCTCAGCTATTTGCGCACCGGCCGCGTGATCGAAACGCAGGCGGCCTGGATCTGGGGACTCCGAAGAGGCTGCCAGGTGTGCCATCAGATGGGCAACAAGGCGACCCGCGAAATCGAGCCGGAACTCGGCACGTTCGATACGACTGCAGCAGCCTGGGAAAGGAAGCTGGAGGTAGGCCAGGGAGGCCGCCAGCTTCATCAAACCCTGGCTTTGGGGATCAACAATCCCACCGCGATGGGGCTGTGGACCGACTGGGCGGACCGTATCGCCAAGGGAGAGCTTCCTCCAACGCCGCCGCGCCCGCAAGGAATCGAGCGGAACCTGGTGCTTACGTTGTGGGACTTTGCCGATCGCGCCGCTTTCCCGCATGACTTGATCAGCACCGACAAGCGCAAGCCCACGCTCAATCCAAACGGCCATCTCTACATTGTCGATTGGGGAGAGGGGCTCATCAGCATCGTCGATCCTACGGAGAACACCGCACAGGTTGCGAAAGTGCCTCTCCGCAATGAGGACTGGCGAAAGATCCTGCCGGCTTTCGAGCCGCAGGTGAAGCCCGAATACCCGTCTCCTTACTGGGGAAAAGAATTGACCAACGTTCGCAACGACATCGTGAACGCGGGTCCGGGAATGATGGACACCAAGCTGCGCACCTGGTTTAACGTCCAGACCAGGCTCGACGTACCCTCCTACTGCCTGAAGGGCTCCGACAATAAATACGCCAAGTTTTTTCCGATGAGCCCCGTGCCGTTGAAGGGAATGCGCAACCGCGCCGCCGGAGCGGCTTTCTACGACCCCAAGACCAGCAGTTTTACGCTGATCGACACGTGCTTTGGGGCCTCCCACACGGCATTCGGTTACGACAAGGATGAGACGCTGTTCATGAGCGCCCGTGGCGTCAACGGGATCGGTTGGATCAATACGCGCGTGTGGGACGAGACGCACGACGCGGAAAAATCGCAAGGCTGGTGCCCCGCCATCCTCGACTACAACGGTGACGGCAAAATCGGCGCATACACCACCGAAAACGACGAGCCGGCCAATCCCAAGCTGGACCGCATGCTGGCGAGCCCGACGGGCGCGTATGCCGCTTCCAGCGCCGGCGCCGTCGCGACAGGGTATATCCTCTCGGTAAGTCCGGTCGACAACAGCGTTTGGTATCACACCACCGACCTGATTCCCGGCAGAATCATTCGCATGGAGGTCGGATCCAATCCTCCGCAGACCTGCAAGGCGGAAGTCTACGAGCCGCCCTTCACCGTGAAGGATGAGTTGGCTTACGGCCCGCAGGGGATTGACGTAGATTCCAAGGGCGTGGTTTGGGTGAGCCTCACCGGCAGCGGAAAGCTGGCCAGCTTCGACCGGCGGAAATGCAAAGTGCTCGTTGGCCCGACAGCGACCGGCCAGCATTGCCCCGAGGGCTGGAGCTTGTATCCAATACCCGGCCCGGCGTTCAAAGGCACTGACGTGAGCGCTGATTATTCCTACAACGACTGGGTCGACCGCGAGAACACCTTCGGCCTTGGCAAAGACGTACCTCTCGTCTCCGGAACAGGGTCCGACTCGCTGATCGCCTACGTGCCTTCGACAAAGAAATGGATTGTGCTGCGAGTCCCGTATCCGATGGGCTTCTACACGCGCAGCATGGATGGCCGTATCGACGATCCCAACGGCGGCTGGAAGGGCCGCGGGTTGTGGTCGGCTGTCGCGAGCCGCGTCGTTTGGCACACTGAGGGAGGCTGGGGCACGCGGCCTTACGCGGTGCACTTTCAGATTCGGCCCGACCCCCTGGCGAAATGAACCGATCAGCGCTCACGAAATGGGGCAAAGCCGCCGGCTTCGCTCTCGGTCTGTCGTTCTTCTTGGCTCCGCGGTTTGCGGCGGCCCAAAGCGAATGGCTGACGTGGGGTTACGATCAGCAGCGCAGCGGCTGGAACCAGTCCGAGACTACCCTCACCAAAGAAAATGTTTCGCATCTTGAGTTGAAGTGGAAATCCCAGCTTTCCACCGCTCCCAGTGAACTGGTTCTATCGACGCTCACCGCTCCCTTGGTAGCCACCGTGAACGGGCCGCAGGGGCCGAAGACGCGCGTGTTCATCGTCGGAAGCGACAACACCGTCTACGCCATCGATTCGGAAACGGGCGAAGTGACCTGGCAGAAAAAATTTCCGAATACGCTGACTCCCAAGCAGCCCACCAATTACCAGTGCTCCAACACGCAAAACGCCACGCCCGTGATCGACAAAGCGTCCGGCACAATCTATGTGTCTACGAGCGACGGCAAGCTGCGGGGGCTTAGCCTGGAGAATGGTGAAGAGCGCATGGCGCCGGTGGACTTCACCAGTCCTTTCTCGCGCAACTGGAGCCTGAACCTCGTCGACGGAGTGATCTATTCGTCGACAGGCCGTGGCTGCGGCGGCGTGATGGCCCACTTCATAGCGTTCGACCTGAAGGATCCCTCGCGGCGCGTCACGGAATATTACACGAGCTCCGGAAGACCGGCGGGCGCGTGGGGGCGCGGCGGCGTGGTCATCGGACCCAAAGGCATTTACGCGCAAACGGCTGATGGACCGTACGATCCAGCCTCCGGCAAGTTCTCGCACACCGTGATGGCAATGTCGCTCCGGAATTTCCGCCTGCTCGATTCCTACACGCCGTCGAATTTCCCGTACCTGGAAGAGAAGGACCTGGACATCGGCTCTGCGAACCCGGCGCTCTTCCCGTTCCAGAAATGGACGCTGCTCGCGTCGGCAGGCAAGGAGTCGGTGATTTATCTGCTGGACGCTGACAACCTCGGAGGCGCCGATCATCACACGCCGCTTTACCAGTCGCCGCGCTGGGGCAATGACGAAGCTTTTCACGATAACCGCGGCGTCTGGGGTTCAATGGCCACCTGGCAGGACGCGCAAGGCCGCCGATGGGTGTTGTCTCCGATGGCGGGCCCGCCATCGAAAGGCGCACCGGCCTTTATACACAGTTACGGAAGCGCGGACCGTGGCAGCATCATGGCCTTCGAAGTCCGGCTCGATCCGGATAAGAACACCCCCATGCTGGTGCCGACGTGGATCTCCCGCGACATGCATTCGCCCGATCCTCCCGTGATAGCGAACGGGGTGGTGTACGCGCTGCAGACCGGGAAGAACACCACGGAGTCTCGCACCGCAGGAAAAATGGGGAGCGTTCCGGCCACCAATGCGGTTCTGTACGCTCTCGATGCGGAAACCGGCCAGCAGCTGTTCTCGAGCGAAAAGCTCATCGATAGCTGGACCCATTTTAGCGAGCCCGTGATCGCCGGAGGCAGAGTCTACATTTCTACGTGGGACGGTCGAGTCTACGCCTTCGGTCTGAAAAAGTAGCGCCATCCTCATTGAGAAAAACCCCGATGCAAACCAGATCAAGCAGATGGGCCGGCGTGGCATCGACTGCGTTCGTGCTTCTCGCGGGAATTGCAATTTGCCGGTCGGAGGCACGACCCCGTCCGAGCGGAGCTTTGCCCTCGGCGTCGAGTGACGTAGCGATCGACGCGGACGACATCGGTGGCGTCGTCACAAGCTCCAACGGAGCCGAAGCGGGAGTCTGGGTCATCGCCGAAACAGCTGACCTCGGCACGAAGTTCCGCGAGATTGTGATCACCAACGATCGAGGACAATACCTTCTTCCCGATCTCCCGAAAGCGAATTACAAAGTCTGGGTACGCGGCTACGGCCTGGTGGATTCAACGCCCGTGAATGCGGCGCCCGGTCAGGAATTGGCGCTCGCCGCGGTGGTCGCCGGCACGCCGCGCGCGGCGGCGGAATACTATCCGGCGAGTTATTGGGTTTCGCTGCTGAACGTGCCTTCCAAGAGCGCGTTTCCCATGGCGCTCTCCGGCTCTCCCTCTGCCGTGATCCCGACGCAGGCTGACTGGCTTTATGCCGTGAAGAATTGCTGGGGCTGCCATGAGCTGGGAAACAAGC
>JBEKTG010000258.1:0-5474 GCA_049516275.1 Candidatus Acidiferrales bacterium | reverse complement strand
TCCTTCGAAGTCCTCACCAGCTACCCGCTGTGCTACTATGCCGCCGTTAACCGGTGCCTTGTTGTTGTGGATGCTGAATTTCTAAAAGGGTAAATCACAGATTTGCCCTGCTCCAGCGCGGCGTGGAAGCGGTAGGATAGTCAAACGGGGAGGGAGTGGATGCGTCCCAAAGACGCGTTTTTTCGGCTCGTAGGCCTGGGTATTTTGCTTGCTTCCGCTTGCCAGGGAGCGACAGTCACCGGAACCGTTAAAGGTCCGGACGGCGCGCCGTTTCAAGGCGCCTTCGTGGAAGCCCGCAACACGAAGATGCGGATGACGGTGATCGTTCTGTCAGATGCCCAGGGGCGCTACCACCTCGAGAAATTGCCGGCCGGCGATTACCGCGTGCAAATCGTGGCCACCGGTTATCGCGCCGAGCCTCGCGCGGGCGTAAGTCTCGCCGCGGACCAGAGTGCCTCGTTTGATTTCGCACTGCAGCCTGGCCCCGTCCGCTGGAATGAGACCCATCTCTACCAGGAGCAGAAGCTTTGGCCGCCCGCCAAAGGGAAAGATCTGCTGCTGGGAAATTGCACGATCTGCCATGAATTTCAAAGCCGCATGGCGTCCGTGACGCGCGATCAGGATGGCTGGCGAGATCGCGTCGAATACATGCGCACGGCCGAGCACTACGCGCTTTCGAACATCACGGACGAGAATGCCGACGATCTTGCGGCCTATCTCGCAAAGTTGTTCGGCCCGGATTCCGTGCTGCCCAAATCGCCCGCGGACATGCCCGGTTACAAGGAAACGCTGCGAACCTTCAGCAGTGATGCGATGAACATCGTGTACGTGGAATACGACATGCCTGGCCCGAGCCGCATGCCGTTCAGCGCTACCCCGGACAAAGATGGCTACCTGTGGATTCCCAATTCCGGCCGGGCGAATATGATCACCCGCCTCGATCCCAAGACCGGCGAGATGAAGGACTTCACCGTGCCATTTATCGGCACTGCTGGAATCCACTCCACCATTCCCGCCGCCGATGGCTCTGTCTGGCTGGCCGAGCAGGGCTCGAACAGAGTCGGCAGATGGGATCCCAACACGCAGAAAGTCACCGAATATCAGGATCAGTATGTTCCCGGCAAGGAGGGCCTGCTGCCGGGCGGGCAGAAGCACACGCTACGGCTCGATCCCAGCGGGAACGTTTGGTCGAGCGGAATTCCGCTGACCAAGTTCGATCCGGAGACCGGAAAGTTCACGCGCTTTTCGGAAGTCGCCGCCACCTATGATGTGAAGCCGGACAAGAATGGCGACGTCTGGTTCACCAATCCCTCCCGAAATACCATTGGAAAGGTGGACGGCAAGACGATGAAGGTGACGCAGTGGCCTTCGCCTACGGCTGATTCTTATCCGCGCCGCGTGGAAGTCGGCCCGGATGGAATGATTTATTCGGGCGAGTTCAAGGCGGGCAAGATGCTCCGGTTTGATTCCGCAACGCAGACGTTCGAGGAATTCAAGTTGCCAGGGCCCGATCCGAGCCCTTATGCGCTGGGCTTCGATGCGGATGGATATCTGTGGTATGACTCGCATCACATGGATAACCTCGGCCGGTTCGACACGAAAACGGGCAAAGTGATCGAGTATCCCTTCCCGCATTTTGAAAATTGCGCGCGGGAGTTCTTCCGCGATTCGGAAGGGCACATGTGGTACGGCTCGTCCCCCAACAACAAGGTCGGGTACTTTTACCTCGCCGGAAAAAGCGGTGAGGTGGCAAAGAAGTAAAATCGAGGCGTCGAAAGGGAGGCCCATGTCGAGACGCAAGCTTTTTTCGAGGATCGCTTTCGTAATTCTGCTTGGCTCGGCCTGCCAGGGCGCCACGGTGACGGGAATCGTGAAAGGCCCGGACGGCGCGCCGTTCCAAGGCGCTTTTGTCGAAGCCCGGAACATGAAGATGAGGATGACGGTGATCGTCCTCTCCGATACGCAGGGCCGCTATCGTCTCGAAAAATTGCCGCCCGGGGAATACCGGGTGCAGATCGACGCCACGGGTTACCGCTCCGATCCCCGCACGGGCGTGAACCTCACCGCGGACCAGAGCTCCTCCTTCGATTTTGCTCTGCAACCCGGCGTGGTCCATTGGAACGAGACTCATTTCTATCAGGCTGAGCAGCTCTGGCCTCCGGCGAAAGGGAAGGACCTGATCGTTCAGGATTGCGAAAGCTGCCATCAATTTCAGAGCCGCATGGCGTCGGTCACGAGGGATGCGGACGGCTGGCGGGATCGCGTCGAATACATGCGGACGGCCATGCACTTCAATCTGGCGAATGTCACCGACCAGGACGCTGAAGACATTGCGTCTTATCTCACGATGTTGTTTGGACCCGACTCGGTGCTCCCGAAGTCTCCTGTGGACATGCCCGGTTACAAAGCCACACTGCGATCGTTTGGCGCGGACAGCCTGAATATCGTCTACGTGGAATACGATATGCCGGGGCCAAGCCGAATGCCTTTCAGCGCCGCTCCCGATAAGAACGGCTATGTGTGGATTCCGAACTTCGGCGTGGCCAACAAAATCACGCGGCTCGATCCGAAAACCGGAGAAATGGTCGATTTCCCGGTTCCGAACATCGGCACCGCCGGAGTTCATTCCGCCGTGCCTGCCGCGGATGGATCTGTGTGGCTTACCGAGCAGGGAGCTAACAAGCTCGGTCGCTGGGACCCGGTGACGCACGAAATTACGGAATATCAGGACCCGTATCTTCCCGGCAAAGAGGGTGTCGCCGCGGGTGGGACGAAGCACACGGTTCGGCTCGATCCCAGCGGAAACGCCTGGTCGAGCGGATATCCACTCTCGAAATTCGACCCAAAAACGAAGGAATTTAAGCATTTCGACGAAGTGCGCAACTCGTACGACGTGAAACCGGATAAGAACGGCGATGTATGGTTCACGAGCCCCGGCCCCAACAAGATCGGAAAAGTGGACGGAAAGACCATGAAGGTCACACAATGGTCTCTACCTACGCCGCTCGCTTCGCCCCGCCGGCTTGAAATCGGCCCGGACGGCATGATTTACGCCGGCGAAATGCACGGCGGAAATATTGCACGCTTCGATCCCGTCACTCAGACCATGAAGGAGTTCGCGCTCCCAGGTCCCGATCCCACTCCCTACGCATTGGGTTTCGATACCGAGGGATATCTCTGGTACAACTCCCATCATCAGGACAATCTGGGCCGCCTCGATACGAAGACCGGCAAAGTGATCGAATATCCGTTCCCGCATTACGAAACCTGCGGCCGGGAATTCTTCCGCGACGCCGAAGGCCGCATGTGGTACGGAACCAATCCGAACAACAAGGTGGGCTATTTCTATCTGGCTGCGAAGAGTGGCGGAAAACAGTCGGCAAGCAATTAGCAAAAGAAACTACCGGCCCGGGTCATGTTTGCTTCATTTCGGAGAGAAACAGCTTCGTTAAGGAGGATTCCATGATAGGACGCAGGAATTTTCTGGCGCTTGGCGCCGCGGCCCCGGTCGTTGCTGCCCTGGATCCTGCTTTGCGGGCGGCCCCGTCCGTCGCCCCGTCTATCCCCAACGTCAAAACCCGTTCGGTCGGCAAGGTGGAGATCGCGTTCCCGTCGCCGATTCCCAAGCCGAACGGCCTGCAGGCCACCAGCGAGGGATTGTGGATCATCCATCAGGATGAAGCCAACAGCGCATCCCTGGTGAACTACGCGGACGGCAAAATAATCCGCTCATTCCCCACCGAGACCAACAAGTCGAGCGGCCTCACCTACCACGACGGGACGCTCTGGATCGGATCCACCTACAGCCGCGAGATCGTCCACTGCGACGCCACCACCGGCAAGACCATCGAGAAGATGTTTACGCCCGGGGCTGGGGTGATCTACCAGATGGTTGGAGACGTCCCCGGCCGCCGCAGTCCCCTCGCGAAAGCGCCTGAGCAGCGGCGAACGCTGGCCCCCGGAGAGACCGTCGGCGGTTTTGTGCAAGGACGCATCATGGGAGCCAAGGCCACCGGAACCGGCGCGCACGGCCAGGAATGGCGTGACGGCAAGCTCTGGATGGCCGTGCCTCCCGCCCGCACGATCTTCTGCCTCGATCCTCAGACCTGGGTCGTCCAAAAGCGATTCGATTCGGTAGGCAACCGGCCCCACGGCATCGGCTGGGAAGGCAAATACCTGTGGTGTACCGATTCCAACCTGAACGCCTTCTTCAAGCACGACACTGACACGGGCGAAGTCGTCGAGAAAATCCAGCTCGCCGAGACGGACCCGCTGCCGCACGGTATGAGCATCTGGCAGGATACCATGTGGTATTGCGACGACGTCGGCGTGATCTGCCGCATGAAGATCGCCTGATTCGGAGATCTTCATTCCAGGCGCCGGCTTTGCTACACGCGGGCGAGGGCCTGGTCGATGTCGGCGATGAGGTCTTCGACATCTTCGATCCCCACCGAGACGCGCACCATCCCGTCAGTGATGCCGTTTTCCTCGCGCACTTCGGGCGGCATGGAGGAGTGCGTCATCGAAGCCGGATGCGAGATCAGGGTTTCCACGCCGCCCAGGCTTTCCGCGAGCGAGCAGAGATGTACGCGATTGAGCAGGGTGCGCGCGGCGTCGAGCGAACCCAAATCGAAGGTGATCATCGCGCCGAAGCCGCGCTGCTGCTTCTTGGCGATTTCGTGCTGCGGATGCGAAGAAAGTCCTGGGTAAAGAACGCGCTTCACTTTAGGATGCGCCTCAAGAAATTTCGCGATCGCCATTCCATTGGAATTGTGGCGGTCCATCCGCACCGCAAGCGTTTTGATTCCGCGGGAAATCAGGAAACAATCCATTGGCGCAAGTCCCGCGCCGGCCGAGCGCTGCAGGAAATAAATTTTCTCCGCGTCCTCCGGGCGCGCGAGCACCACCGCCCCGCCGATGCAGTCGCTGTGGCCGTTGAGATACTTCGTCATGGAGTGAATGACGATGTGCGCGCCCAGGGCGATCGGCTGCTGAAAGTAGGGGCTCAGGAACGTATTGTCCACCGCAAACGTCAGGCTCCGGCTGCGCGCGAGGGCGGCCACCGCGGCGAGGTCGGTGACGATCATCGTGGGATTGGAGGGCGTCTCGACGTAAATCATTTTCGTCGATGGCTGGATGGCCCGTTCCACTTCGCCGACGTTTGACGTGTCCACGTAGCTGAACTCCAGCCCGAATTCCACCAGCAGCTTTGATGCAAGACGGAACGTGCCGCCGTAAATGGCCTTGGGAAGGACGGTGTGATCGCCGGGCCGAAGCAAACGAAACACAGCGTCGATCGCGGCCATGCCGGAGGTGAATACATAGGCCGCCTTGCCGCCCTCCAGTTTCGCAACGGTGCGTTCCAGGGCTTTCCGGTTGGGATGCGTGGTGCGCGCGTAGTCGTAGCCCTTGCCCTTGTCCAGGCTTTCCATCACGTAGGTCGAAGTCTGGTAGATGGGCGCTACCACCGAACC
>JBEKTG010000257.1:0-5485 GCA_049516275.1 Candidatus Acidiferrales bacterium | reverse complement strand
GCGCATCGTAGAGGGGCGTGTTTCCTTCGAACAGAGTTACAAAAGGGGCAGCGTCCTCGAAAGGCAGCAGCTCGCGATAGCGCCACACGCCGCTGATGTCGCGCGCGTCGCGCGATCCGGCGCGCACCGCCCAAAGCTTCGCGAGCCCGGCCCTTTCGCTCGCCGGGGGAAGCCGCAATTCGATTTCCAGCGGGCCGCCGCACCTGGGGCATACGTAAATGCGCTCGCGAATTCCGTAGGAGGCGCCGCAGCCGGGGAGAATGCAACGCTGCAAGGCCTTGCCGTCGAGCGTCTTTTCGACCTCGCGTAAAGTCTGCTGTGCCATTCAGGAAACCTGCACCGGCTGCTCCTGGGTCCTGTTTGCACCCAGACCGAATTCACGGTGGGTGGCTACCAGAGCGGCCTTCATGTCCTGCTCCGCCACCACGAATGAGATGTTCGATTCCGACGATCCCTGCGCGATGGCAATGATGTTGACGTTTTCCTGGCCCAGGGCGATGAAGACGCGTCCCGCCACCCCGGGTGTGCCGCGCATATTCTCGCCCACCACCGCGACGATCGCGATATTCGGGTCGACCGTGATGTGCTCCACCTTCTCGTGGGCTACGTCTTGCGCGAATTCCTTGCGCAGCGCGTCCACGGTGAGCTTCGCATCGGTGGATGCGACGATGAAGCAGATATCGTTCTGCGAGGAAGATTGCGAAATCAGCAGGACGCTGGCGTGGACTTCCGCCGTCGTCGAAAACGTGCGGCCCACCACGTCCGGCACGCCTACAATTCCTGGGCCGCCGAGGCTAATGAGCGTTACATCCTTGATCGCCGTGAGCGCCTTCACGCCTCCGCCATTGCTGCGGCCTTTGGGCGTGATTTTCGTGCCGCTCTTTTCGGGCGAAAAGCTGTTGCGTATCCACACGGGAATTCCCTGCCGCACCACCGCGCGCAGTGTCTTGGGATGCAGCACTTTTGCGCCGAAATACGCGAGTTCGGTGGCTTCGCGATAGGAAATCTCGGGAATGGTGCGTGCTTCGGTCACCAGGCGCGGGTCGGCGGTCAATACTCCGTCCACGTCGGTCCAGATGATGATCTCATCCGCGCCGATGGCCGCGCCGAGAATCGTCGCGGAATAATCCGACCCGCCGCGTCCGAGTGTCGTAAGCACGCCGTCGAGCGTGGCGCCAATGAATCCCGTCACAACCGGCACAGTTCCATCCTTCAGGAACGGCCGCAATCGCGATTCGCAGTGCTCCCGGGTGCGATCCATGATGGGGTCGGCGCCGCCGTGATAAGGGTCGGTCACGATTAACTCGGTCGCCTCAACGGCCTCGCTTCGCACGCCGAGCTCTTCCAGCGCTCCGGCCACCATGGGTGCGGAAAGCCTTTCGCCCAAGCTCGAAACGGCATCGAGCGTCCGCGGGGTCAACTCCCGCAAAAGCGCCGTCCCTTTGCAGAGCCGCTCCCCTTCGTCCAAAATCGCTTCCACGCGCGCCGCCAGCTGGCTGCGGCGCTCCTTCGACTGGATGAGCGCCTCCAGCGCCGCGTGGTGCTGCTTGCGCAGCGCCTCAAAAGCTGCCGCCACTGGATCGCGCTCGCCTGCCTCCGCCTTCCTGGCCGCGTCGATCAGGCGATTGGTAACGCCGCTCATCGCGGACACCACGGTTACCACCGGCCCTTCCCGCGACGCATCCTTCACAATCTTCGCCACGCGCGCGATGCACGAAGCATCGCCCACCGACGTACCGCCGAATTTCATCACTCGCAAGGGTCTATTCATTTTCCAGGTTCAAGTCCGGGTCGAATCCGGAGTCCTGACAGAGATTGGCAAACTGCGATTTGAAGAGGCCACACGGAAGTATCAAGCCAGCGTTCAGGGATGGCAGCGCCTCAAAAACTATACACCAAGCATGCATTTTTGAAACCGCCCACTTCAGGGAACGCACCATTTTCGTCATCCCTGGACGACACCGCCCACTCAAAAAAAAAGGGCCGCGCGAACGCGGCCCTTTTCGTATTGGCTAGAACGATCTAGAACACGTACTTGAGCGCGAACTGAATCAACCGCGGATTCACGGACGTGCCGGTGATCTGCCCAAAGGTTGACTGGGTCACGTCCTGGGTTTGGTTGGAGGATGTGACTGGGTTGGCAAACTGGGCGTGGTTGAATGCGTTGAAGAACTCCGAGCGGAATACCAGAACGGCGTTCTCGTTGATCCCGCCGACTTTGGTCGTCTTCACTAGGCTGATATCCCAGTTGAACTGGCCCGGCCCGGGGACAATACCGTATCCAGAGTTGCCGTAAAAATTGTTCGTTGCGCTTGAAAACTTCGTGAATGCGCCAATGTTCATCCATCCCGGACCGCCGAGGACGCCACCCAACCGCGATTTGTCGCTCCCCGAAGTAGCTACAGGGATTCCGCAACCGCAAAGTTGGGCAGTCGAGGTCTGCGCGGCCCCGCCGGACGCGTAGATGTTTCCGCCGTTGGCGTCGGTGATGGTGAGCGGTACGCCGTTCTGCACAACAGTCACGCCTGATACGACCCAACCGTTGGTAACCTTATCGAGAATTCCCTCATGCTTCCCAAAGGGAAGGTCGTATGCGTAGTTAACCGAGAACCTTTGGGGACGAAGATAGGGCATAGGCCCATATACCAGTGGGAGGGCGGCATTGTTGTATGCGATGTAGCTTGCCGTGGTGAAACCGCGGGCCCACGTGTAGGCGGCTTGCATTTGGAGCCCATGCGAGAACCGCTTGGTCACAGTTGCCTGCAAACTGTTGAAATGGCTGTCCGAAATGGTCTGGTCCACTCCGATACCGCTCGGCGAAAAGCCCAAGTACGGCACACGGAGCGCGGCGTTCGCGGATGTGTTGGTAGTAATACAGCCTGAAGGTTGTCCGCAATCAAGCCCGCCGGTTTGCGGCGTGGTTCCTACACAGTTTGTCGTGATGCCACCGGCGCATACCAGCAGAGGCTGGTTCACGTTGTGCTCCAGTATTCCGCCGCCAACGGTAGCGTCGGGAACTTGATGCACGCCGCGGCTTCCCACGTAACCCAATTCCAGCACCCATTGGTTCACGAACTCATACTGGACGTTCGCGTTCCACTCATACGTCACCGGCACGAGGTACACGGGATTCGCCGAAAGGACGGCTGTAGTGGATCCAGTGTTGTTCGCAGGGTTGAAAAAGCGAGGGGTCCATCCCAGCGCAGGAGTCGCACAATTCACGCTGATACCCGCTGTGGGAACGCTGCAATAGGGTGACGCCTCCGTAGAAAACCAATTTGCAGCGCCACTCTGTGCGACTGGAGTGTCGTACGGTGATCCTTGCGTGGCGCTCTTGTTGTAAATCGTGTTGCCGGCGCGATCGTAGAAGGTCCCGAAACCAGTGCGGAACACCAGCCGGTCGCTAGGCAACGGCTTCCAAGCAAGACCGATGCGCGGGCCAAAGTTCGCGATCGGCGCATTGTTCAACGTGGGGGTGTTCTTACTGTTATTCACGAAAAGACCGCCCACCGGTGGGGCCGGAAAGGCCGAAAACGGGAAGTTGGAGGGTACCACGTAGCCCGCAAGAGTCCCCGTCTGGGCGGTCGTCCCCAACTGTGAGTTTGGCACCAAGGCGATATTTTGGACCCAAATATTGGTATTCTCGCCGTTGGCCGCGTAATTCAACGGGAACCATTCCCAGCGCACGCCAAGGTTCAACGTAAGATTGCTGCGGACTTTGAAGTCGTCCTGCACGAAAGCATTTGCCGTGGGGGCTCGGAACTGGAAGTCTTCTCCACCAGCCGGCGTGATGCCCACCGAATTCCCCGAGCTGGAAATATTGCTCTGTGCGGTGCCGTTCGTGACCCCTGCCGCTGTGCTCGCGCTGCAGGGCACCGTTCCCGGAGGACACCCTGGCAGACCCAACAGAAAATCCTGGAAGGTCTTGAAAGTCAGAGACCCGATTGCCAAACCAGGGAAGTGCCAATCCTGCCGGTCACGCTCGTACTCAAAGCCGGCGCGAATGGTGTGTTTCCCGTGCGACCAGGAGACCTGGTCCGCGAATTCATACGCGAGGTTAAACTTGTCGGTGGCATTCTTGAGCACAGCGCCGAACGTGAACAAACCCGTGACCGTTATGCCATTCAGATACGGGACCGAAGGCTCCAGCGGCGCCATTCCTACCTGAGCGTCGGTGAACGGGGTTGTATTCTCGGGTTTCCCTACGGAGCGCTGCAACGAAGCACGCGCCTCATTCACCAGATTGCTGGTCAGGCTGGTTGTGAGCTTTCCCGTAACGTATTGTGTCGGGATCTGGACCAATGCGCCTGAGCCCTCGGGAAGGCACAAGGTAAGCGACGTCGAAGTAATATTACAGCCTATCGGGCCATTCGTGATGGCGTCCGAATAGGTCCATCGTCCCGAGAAGGTATTCTTGTCGTTGATTACATAATCGAAGTTGCCGACGGCCTGATGCTCCGTATACTTGGCGGGGCTGCTTTCGAAAACGCTTTGATTGAGGCCCGTGGAAGAACCCGGAACCAAATAGGTTCCATCCGCGTTCTGGAGTTGAAGAATCTTAAGAGCGACAGGATTGATATTGGAGCCGTTACACGCAAGCTTGGTATAACCCGTCGTTTGAATGGACGGCCCATTGACGCTGGCGCCTTGTCCGATTGTCGCGGAGCCCCCGGGGCAAAATGCCTGTCCCAAAGCCGTCTGGAAAGCAGCCGTATTGCGAGCCCCCGACGGAATTCCAACCAAGGTCGGGGTGGAAGCGCCGGCGACTGAAAGGCCATTTGCCTGCCGGGTTTCCTGATACGAGGCGAAGAAGAAAAGCTTGTCCTTCTTCACTGGCCCGCCGAATACCCCGCCGAACTGGTTCTGATTCAGCACGGCGCGTCCATTGGGAAGCGGGGCGACGTTTAACTTGCGGAAAAAGTCATTGGCGTTTAGATCGGTATTGCGAAAGAACTCGAAAGCCGTGCCGTGGAACTGGTTCGTGCCCGACTTAGTAACCACATTCACGCTGGCGCCCGGTTTGCGGCCGTAGCCGGCGTCGAACAACGAAGTCTGTATCTTGAATTCTTCGACGGCATCCGGGCTCACCACCGCAATCCCGGGCGAACCGCCTGAATCGGCGGCATAACCGTTCCCGGTCCAGGCCACGATGGGCGCGCCGTCCTGCATGAAGTTGTTCTGCGAGGTAGTGGACCCATTCACTGAAATATCGGTGGTGCCTTTGCCCAGCGTGCTCGCGTTGAACACGGCGCTATTCGCCCCGGACGAAAGCCCTAGCAGGTTGGTGTAGTTGCGGGTGGTCAGCGGCGTTTCGGTCACGGTTTGTGAATTGACCACCGTGCCCACGGCGGTGCTTTCGGTCTGAATCGCAGCCGTTTGGGCGCGGACCTCCACTTCCTGCGTCTGCGCTCCAACCTGGAGGGTTTGATCCAGAACAGCCGTTTCGGTCACGCTAACCGTGACCGACGGCACCTCAAGAGCATTG
>JBEKTG010000256.1:0-5496 GCA_049516275.1 Candidatus Acidiferrales bacterium | reverse complement strand
CCCGCAGCAAGCGTCGCCGCTGGCTCACTGCACCGCAAACCGCGGTGGAGGAGTTGGTATGACCGTTACCAAAGCTGTCTGGCACCAGATCGAATCCAACGATCACCGATTGATGAAACACGTGCATCGCTGGCGCGCCCCGCGCTGGTTCCGCATCTTGATGATCGCCGCAACGCGCGGCGGGGACGGCTGGCTCTGGTACGCGCTTGCCTTGATTCTTGTTATCTATGGAGGAGAACATCGCTTCGCGGCGATTGGCGCCGGAGTTTCGGCGGCGGTGGTGAGCATCTTTCTGTTTCGCGCCCTCAAGCACGCGAGCCATCGCAAACGGCCCTGCGAGATCGAACCGCACTGCTGGTCGCGTATTCTGCCGCCGGACAAGTATTCGTTCCCTTCGGGACATTCCATCACGGCGTTCAGCATCGCGATTTCCATCGGGCTCTTTTACCCGCAATTGCAAGCCCCGCTGCTGGCAGTAGCGGCTCTGATCGCAGGATCGCGGATCATCCTGGGAATGCATTTCCTAAGCGACGTCCTGGCAGGCTCGACGATCGGGGCGGTTCTGGGCGTAATGAGTTTTCACATCTTCGCGGCTCTCTGAGCAACAAGGCGGGAGCTTCCCCAAAGTCAGGAGCGGCTGGGGGCCGGACCTGCGGTCGACACCGTTGCGGCTGATTCCGGAATCTGCTTTTTGTGCAGCAGATCGACCACGGCGCGGTAAATCTGCGCCCTCACTTCGTGTCGCTCGTTCACTCGCGTGATGTAGCGCACTATTACTTTTACACCGGCCCCTGCCGGTTGAATGCCCATGGAAGGAGTGGCCGAAAAGCCCCGCTTGGCGTAAGCGGGGGTTACGCGATTCCACTCGTCTTCCGCGAGATGGGCGCTCGGAGCGGTTGCGTCGGCCACAATTTTCTGAATTGCTTCCGCCGTTTCGTACGGCTCGGCGCTGTCGGGAACCTGGACTTCAATCTGGTCCCATAACCATTGTCCTGACGTGGAAAAATTGAAGTAGTGCCCCTCAATTGCGAAGCTGTTCACAAAGGACACTTTCCGCCCCGTGGGATGGCCCGCGTCCGTCCAACTGCCTGTCTCAAGCAACACCGTGTGAAGGAGCCCCACGCCGACCACCTCACCACCCACTCCGTTGATCTCCACCCAATCGCCCGGGCGAATTCCATTCTTGCCCATCAGCACGAACCAGCCGAAGAACCCAACGATGAAGTCCTTCATGGCAACCGTAAGCCCGGCGCCCGCGAGCGCCAGCACCGTGGCCAGGTTACTGGGGATGCCGAATATGACCAGCAGAACAAACAAAAGACCCAGGGCTTGCGTCGAAAGCAAAACGACCGCGCGGACCGTGTGGAGCTGCCGCCGCTCCAGCGCAATTCCAGCAAAAATGCGCTGAATCCAATAACTGGCAAGGAGAACGAGAACGGCGATCAGCAAAATCAGGAATACGCCGACGAGCATCCCGTGCAGAAACGCTTTCTCGCGCTCGTCCACATTCGCGGACCAGCGTGCGTAGGACGCGGCCAGCTGCTTTTCGAATTCGATTCTCTTGTCGAATTCGGAAAGGTTTTTTTGGTCTTCGGCCAACTGGCGGAGAAGCGACAAAGTTGCGCTGGGCTGCGGACTTCCGGCGGGAGCGGAAGCCGACAGGCTGGCGGCCGGAGGGGCCGCAACTTTGTGAAGGACTTTCTTCTGCGCTTTCTCTTCGTCGAGTTCTTTCTCCAGTGCTTCGTGCGAAGCGGAGAGCTTCGTCACCCGCGCCAGCGCTTCGTCCCCGGCTTGAACGAGCAGCTTTTTCTTCGATCGAAGGGACCACCAGGCCTCGGACTCGGCAACGATATTCCGCGACTGCGTAATTTCAGGAGAAGGCGCCGAAGTCGAGGCCCCGGTTGTTGCGGCAGCTCCCGGATGCGCATTCGCAGTGTGCGCCTCGGACGCTTCGTGCTGATCGATCAGTTGCTGAATGGCCGCCTGTTTATCTCCACCCGCCCGGATGAGGTCTTCGTGAGCGTCCTCCAGATCGTCCTGGTCGAGAGCCATCTGGGCCTGCGCAATGCCCAGTTGCTCCTGAAGCGCATCCTTTTGAGCTTCCCCGGCCTTCGGCAACTGCTGAGTCAGTTGGGCTACGCGGGCCTGATCCGTTGCTACGCTCGCTTCTACTCTCCTGATACGCAAAAGAAGGTCGCGCGTTTCGGGGGTCAATGGTGCGGGATTTTCGATCGCGTCGCGCATCGCGGCCGAGAAGGCGAGATCCACGGAATGGTCGCCCAGCCGGAGGGTCTCCTGCGAGAAGGCCTGCTCCTCGTGTGTAACAGCGAGAGGCGCCAGTTGCTGTGCGGTATCGAGGGGGTGCGTATCGACCAGCGAGGGCCGCCGATTCGTTTGGTCGATCGTGCGAAGTTCTTCCCGGTAGTTTGACCACCCTCGCGTATACACGACCGCGCCGAAGGCCGCCACCAGCAGGACAGACAAGACAGCAAAGATCGCTTTTTCGCTTCGGTTCATCCGGATAGCCGTGGACGTGATTGTAATATGAGGATTTCGCTCTAGAGGGAACAATCGACGCCACCATCGCCTCGACCGGGAATCTATTAGCGGATGCGGGCTTTCGCTTTACAGGTCCAGAGGAAATAGATCGCCGCCCGTAATCAGGCGGGCTGAACGATCATAGGTGAGATAAAGCCATCCCCACTGCATGAATACGAGAAGCCGGTTCTGGAATTGAACGATATAGAGCAGGTGGACAAATACCCAGATGAGCCACGCAGGCCAGCCTGAGAGCTGCAACCAATTCAGGTCGGCGACGGCAGCGCCGCGCCCGATCGTCGCGAGATTTCCCTTGTCAAAGTAATGAAACGGCTTCACCCCTTTATCGCCCCGCACGCACCGGGCAATCACTTTCGCCACATAATGGCCTTCCTGAATGGCGGGCTGCGCCACGCCCGGCAAAGACTGGCCAGTCTGGTGGCTATAGTTCGCGAGGTCACCTATCACGAAGATCTCCGGATGTCCCGGGACCGTGAGATCAGGGTTAACCACGACGCGCCCGGCTTTGTCGATAGGGGCGCCGGCCTCTTCTCCCAACATTCGCCCGAGAGGTGAGCTCAGGACTCCGGCCGCCCACAGAATCGTGCGCGTGGGTATCTCTTCGGTGCGGTCGCCCTCCCGGATGGTGACGGAATGCTCTTGTACATTGGTCACAAGGGCACCGGTACGGACCGTCACCTTCAGACGCTCCAGCATTTTCTGCGCGGCCGCCGAAAGCGGAGTTGGATACGAAGGCAGAACGCGCCCCGTGCCTTCCACGAGGATGATGCGCGTCTGCGAGGGATCGATGTTGCGAAAATCGTGACGGAGCGTATCGTTGGCGATTTCGCCCAGCGCGCCAGCAAGCTCGGCGCCCGTGGGCCCGCCTCCGACAATTACGAAGGTCATCCATGCTTTTAATTTTCCAGGGTCGCTCTCCCGCTCGGCCGCTTCAAAGGCCAGCAGGATGCGCCGGCGCATGTTCGTTGCATCGTCGATGGTCTTCAACCCAGGAGCAAATTTCTCCCATTCATCGTGGCCGAAATACTGGTGGCTCGATCCTGTCGCCACGATCAGCGTGTCGTATGCAACTTCGCCATCTTTCAGAATGACGCGGCGGTTGTCGGCGTCAATACGAGTAGCCTCGGCAAGAAGAACGCGAACATTTTTCTGGCCTTTCAGGATATTGCGCAGAGGCGACGCGATATTCGCAGGGGACAGAGAACCCGTGGCGACCTGATACAGGAGAGGTTGGAACAAATGATAATTGCAGCGGTCAATTAATGTGATTTCTACAGGGGCTCCCTTCAGATGCTGCGCCGCGCTCAGCCCGCCAAATCCCCCACCCAAGATCACCACGCGGTGCGCGTTAGCCATGTTGTTTGCCTTCTCCGGCCGCCGACGAACCCGCCCCCATCGCGGCTGCTGAAAGTGCGTATCGCACCTAATTGGATGCTCGCAAATCTCCGAAGTATCGACTTTTGATGACGATACCCCGGCCTAGCAAACCCTTTGCATACCCCTTGGCGTAGCTTATTAAATCCTTATGGTGCGCTTATGCCATTTTGATGCGCCGGGAATAGACTCGCCTTGTCTTTCAATGCTGGCGATCGAATCTGGGCCGCATTGGAAGGAGAAATAGCATGAAAATTCTGATCCTGGCAACGATGGCTCCGCTGCTCGGCTTTTACATTTACGCTCTCGTGAATTTCCAACGGGAGCTTCGGCGCGGAAAGCAGGAGAATGTCGCTGGTGCGAAGACGATCCCTCTCTACTGGCGCGACGGGCAATTAACTGGTGCCGATTGTGCCACCGAGGACGCACCCGTGACCGCATCCGCGACCTCCGATCTCGGCCTGGCTCCGGACGGCAAGAGTCAGGCGGTGTCGCGAATCGTACACGAGTCCGGATTAGAGATTTACCAGTTGGAATCCACGTATCTCGGGCCATTTCTTCTGGTTCCGGTCCCGAGGAAGAACGGACAGGCGTCACAAGAGGACGTGAGGCAGAGCACAGCCCGGCGCTCCGGGTAAGGGCAGGATGGCGCCGTCTTTATGAATTTTTTGTGTTTCGTTTATCTCTTCCTGACAGGGAGAGGGTAGTTTGGCTCTCGGATCAGTTTGTGGCAGGGCTGCTGGCACTACGAGAATTGTAGGAGTTGAGATCACATGAAAGACCTTCTATTTGTTGCTTGTACAGTAGGCTTCTTCGCCGTCGCAATCGCGTATGTGTGGGCCTGCGACCGGCTGAAGTAAGGAGAGAACCATGCTAGGCAATATCGTCCTGCTCGGGATTTGCACTCTGATGTTTGGGTATTTGATCGCGGCGCTGTTGTGGCCGGAGAGGTTCTAACATGACTGCGAACGGCTGGCTGCAAATCGGGATTTATCTTCTTGTGCTTCTGGCAATTACCAAGCCGATGGGCGTTTTCATGGCGCGCGTTTTTGCCGGCGAGAAAACGTTTCTCGACCCGGTGCTGCGGCCTGTGGAGCGCCTGCTTTACCGGCTTTGCGGTGTGGATGACACCCGCGAGATGGATTGGAAGGAGTACACCATTGCCATGCTGCTGTTCAGCAGCGTCGGCATGCTCACGCTTTACCTGATTGAGCGCGTACAGCAGTTGCTGCCATGGAACCCGCAGCATTTCGTCAAGGTCCCAACGGACCTGGCCTTTAATACCGCGGCGTCGTTCCTTACCAATACCAACTGGCAGAACTACAGCGGCGAATCCACGATGAGTTATTTCACGCAGATGGCAGGACTTGCCTACCACAACTTCGCCTCCGCGGCGGTTGGGATCGTGATCGCGATCGCGGTGGTCCGCGGAATCGCGCGCCGCGAATCGAAAACCATCGGCAATTTCTGGGTGGATATGACGCGCTGCTTCCTGTGGGTCCTGTTGCCGGTGAGCCTTGTGGTGGCGCTGGTCTTCGTGTCGCAGGGCATGATTCAGAACCT
>JBEKTG010000255.1:0-5539 GCA_049516275.1 Candidatus Acidiferrales bacterium | reverse complement strand
TCGAGCGCCACTTCCCTTCCTACTTCGAGAAGGCTGTCCGCACCAAGGGACCCACCGGCTCGAACCTTGTGAGTTCTCTCGAGCGCCGGCTGGACAACGTGGTTTACCGCATGGGCATCGGAGGCTCGCGCGCGCAGGCTCGCCAGCTCGTGTTGCACGGGCACATTCGCGTGAAGGGCCAGAAGGTGAACATCCCGAGCTATCTGGTGCAGGTGGGCGACGAAATCACGCTGAAGGACAGCATGCATCAGAACACCATGGTGCTCGAAGCGAAGAACCTGACGCAAAGCCAGGGCTCCGCTCCGTGGCTCGATATCGACCGCGAGAATCTGAAGGCCCGCGTGGTGGCTATGCCGCGGCGCGACGACGTGCAGACGCCTCCGATGAACGAACAGTTGATCGTCGAGTTGTATTCCAAGTAGTTTCTTGAAACCGAGTTTCTTACGTTGAATAGTCGTTGAGGTCCGCCGCCGGCGGGCCGGGAGGAATAGAAATATGTGGAAGGGATTTCAGAAGCCGAAGCGCCTGGCGGCCGAGCCGGAAACACTCACCGATAAGTACGGAAAGTTTTCCGCGCAGCCGTTCGAGCGAGGCTGGGGAACCACGGTAGGAAACGCCCTGCGACGCGCCTTGTTGAGCTCCATCGAAGGCGCGGCCATCACCGCCGTCAAGATCGAGGGCGTGCTGCACGAATTTTCGCCCATTCCTGGCGTTGTCGAAGACGCCACCGACATCATCCTCAACCTCAAGCAGGTGCCGCTCAAGCTGAACAGCGACCAGTCCAAGACCATCACGCTGGTTGTCGACACGCCGGGCCCGGTCACCTCCGCGAAGATCGAAGAAGACGCGAACATCGCCGTGCTCGACAAGAACATCTACATCGCCACGGTCAGCGAAGGTGGGAAGCTCGAGTTGGAGCTGCGCGTAAAGAACGGCCGCGGGTACGTCTCGGCCGACCGCAACTTCGACGAGGACCTCCCGATCGGCTACATTCCGATCGATTCGATCCATTCGCCGGTCCGCAAGGTCAACTACGCGGTGGAAGCCGCTCGTCTCGGTCAGATGACCGATTACGAAAAGCTCACCCTGGAAGTCTGGACGAACGCCGCCATCACCCCGCAGGACGCCATCGGTCTCGCTTCGAAGCTGGTGAAGGATCACATGAGTATCTTCATCAATTTCGAGGAGACGCCCGATCTTCCCGAGGAAGCCGTCGAGAACTACGCCGATCCGCGCCTGGAATTCCTGGACCGCTCGGTGGAAGAGCTCGAACTCTCCGTGCGTTCCTACAACTGCTTGAAGAACGCGAACATTCAGAACCTGCGCGAGCTCGTGCAGAAGACCGAGTCCGAGATGCTCAAGACCAAGAACTTCGGGCGCAAGTCTCTGAACGAGATCAAGGACATCATGCACAAGATGGGCCTGAGTCTCGGCATGAAATTCGACGAACACGGCCGCATCATCTGGCCGCCGCTCCCGAGCCAGACCTCGCCTTCCGTTTCCGAGGAGACCGCCTCTTTCTAGGCCGGGATAAACATGAGACACCTTAACTCAGGCTTCAAACTTGGAAAACAGCCGGCGCATCGCCGGGCCGTTCTGCGCAATCTGGTGACGAACCTGATTGAAAAGGAGCGGATCCAGACCACCGTGCTTCGTGCCAAGGCTGCCAAGCCGATCGCCGAGCGCATGATCACCCTCGGGAAGCGCGATTCTCTGCATTCCCGCCGGCAGGCTGCGGCGTTTCTCATGACCACCGGCGCCACGAAGAAACTTTTCTCGGATTTGGCGCCGCGGTTCGCGGATCGTCCCGGCGGTTACACCCGGATCATCCGCGTGGGATGGCGCATCGGGGACGGCGCGGAACTCGCCATCCTCGAATTCATCGGCTCCGAGCTGAAGAAGAAGGAACGCAAGCCGAAGAAGGCGGTGGCGGAAGAAGCCCCAGAAGAGAAAGAAGCGGCAGCGAAGTCCTAAGTCCGCTTCACATCCACCTGTTTTGCAAAAGGCCTGCGTCAGACAACTGAGGCAGGCCTTTTTTATTGCGCTTCTTCTTTTTACGTTACGATCCTACGCCGACGCGCCCTGACTGGTTCGCTTCTGCCGCTCTCGGACGTGCCCCCACAGCAGCACCAGCCCGGCAATTGCCTGCGCAGCCGTTCCGCCCGACGTATCCAACAGCACGTCCGAAATCCTCGGAGTTCGCCCCGGAACGAAGGACTGGTGAAACTCATCCAGGGAAGCATAGCCCGCCACGATCAGGATCGCCGCGAGCGCCCACCGCAGGCGCGTATCGTGCCGCCCTGCGCGAATAGCCCTCAGGATTAAGAGGCTCAGGATGAAGTACTCCACGAAATGAGCCGTCTTGCGAATGATGTGGTGCAGCAGCAGCAGGGTCGCGTAGGAGGCTTTCGGCAGAAGCCAGTGCAGGATGGGAATGATCACGGCGCCCGTCTTTTCGTCGGTGAATGCGCCCGTCGAGAAACAGGAAATCAAAGCTGCCCAGAGGAGCGCGGGCCACCAGAGCGCGATCCAGCTTTGCCGCCGGGGTCCCAGCGAATTCGGCGTCTTCGGAGGCGGAACCTCTTTCTCGGAAGGGCTCAATTATTCCAACCGGTAGTTTGGCGCTTCCCGCGTGATGATCACGTCGTGGACGTGGCTTTCGCGCAGTCCCGCCTGCGAGATGCGGATGAATTTGCCGCGCTCCTGCAATTCTTTCAGAGTCCCCGCGCCGCAGTAACCCATTCCGCTGCGCAACCCGCCAACCAATTGTTCGACGAGCCCCGATAACGGGCCTTTGTAGGCAACCTGCCCTTCGATGCCTTCCGGCACGGATTTGCCGCGCGCCGCGCCTTCCTGAGCGTAGCGGTCCGCCGAGCCGGCCTCCATCGCCCCCAGCGATCCCATGCCGCGATAGGACTTGAATGTGCGCCCCTGATAGAGAATCGTCTCGCCCGGCGACTCTTCGGTCCCCGCAAAAAGTCCGCCAATCATCACCGCGGAAGCCCCTGCCGCAATCGCCTTGGTAATATCGCCCGAGAATTTTATCCCGCCGTCGGCGATCACCGGCACTCCCGAGCCTTGCGCAGCCCGGTAGCAGTCGAGAATGGCCGTGATCTGCGGAACGCCTGCCCCGGTAACGATTCGGGTGGTGCAGATCGACCCCGGACCGATGCCCACCTTCAGCCCGTCGATGCCCAGCGCGATCAAGTCCCGCGCCCCCTCAGCCGTCGCCACGTTCCCGGCGAGCAGTTCCAGTTCCGGAAATTTTTGCTTCACCTGGCGAATGGCATCCATCACGCGCGAGGTGTGCCCATGGGCCGTGTCGATCGCCACGGCGTCCACCTTCACGCGCGCCAGTTCCGCGGCCCGCTCGAGAAAGTCCCCCGTCGCGCCAATGGCCGCGCCCACGCGCAGTCGCCCATGTTCGTCTTTGGTGGCGTTCGGAAATTCAATCTTCTTCTGAATGTCCTTGACGGTAATCAAACCCTTCAGATTGAAATCCTTGTCCACCACGAGAAGCTTTTCGATGCGGTGCGTCTGCAGGATGCGTTCGGCTTCGTCGAGCGTGGTGCCCACCGGCACAGTGATCAGGTTGTCCTTAGTCATCACGTCGCTGACGCGCTGGTCCAGGTTGCGCTCGAAGCGCAGGTCGCGGTTGGTCAGAATTCCCACCAAGCGCATGCCGCGCGTCACCGGAACGCCGGAAACTTTGTACTTATTCATCATGTCGAGCGCCTGGCGGACCGTCATTTCCGGGGCAATCGTCACCGGATCGACGATCATGCCGCTTTCCGAGCGTTTCACGCGGTCCACTTCTTCGGCCTGGCGGTCGATGGTCATGTTGCGATGGACGAAACCGATCCCGCCCTGCCGCGAAATGGCAATCGCCAGCCGCGAATCCGTCACCGTGTCCATCGCCGCGGCCACGATCGGAATGTTCAGCGAAATCTTGCGGGAGAGGCAGGTGCGCGTGTCCGCCTGCGCGGGCAGCACGGACGATTTGCCCGGCAGCAGCAGCACATCGTCAAAGGTCAAGCCCTCCTGAATAGGTCCGTCAATCATCATTTCTCCAGTAAGCGGTTCGCAGGCCCAGCCCCGGCCTCAACGCATCCGTAAAAACCGAAGCCCAGCCGGAATCGCTGGGCTCGATAAAATTGTTTTGGCAGCAGCTCAGAAACATGAATTCAATAGCAATTTTAGGCGCTTCGCGTGTTCAAAGCAAGCCGACCACCAACGCGCCGGTCTGTTCCGGAATTTAAACAATCAGCCGTTCTCTCGCCGTTGTGTTGCCATAGCGCTTGGCACTGATGTTAGCCGTTACGGCCGCCGTTCTGCCTCCTCAACCTCCTCTGCCTCCTAGCCGCGAACTACACCCTTGCATTCGCACATTCGCGGTCTAAGATGGGCGGATGATGTCTCCCGCTAACCCTCTCGGCGAACTCGGCAAAGCGCTGCTGGCGGTCGGCATCGTTCTGGTGGTTGTGGGGATTTTCCTGGTTTCAGGCGCCAGGCTGCCCTTTCGTCTAGGGCGCCTCCCAGGCGACATCGCCTACCAGGGACGCAACGGCAGCTTCTACTTCCCGGTGGTCACCTGCATCCTGCTGAGCCTCGCGCTCACCCTCATCCTGTGGATCGTGAATCTGTTCCGCCGCTGAAATAAACGATGAGCCAGACACTCCTCTTCGACCTCCAGCCCCAGCGGCGCGTATGGAAAGTCAGCGAACTCACCGAGCAGATCGGCGCCCTTCTCGAAGGGGCCTTCCGCGACGTCTGGATCGAGGGCGAGGTATCGAACTGCCGCCCGGCGCCATCCGGCCACCTCTACTTCACGCTCAAGGACGCCCGCTCGCAGATCCGCTGCGTCTGCTTTCGCGATCAGGCTCGCCTGCTCAAATTCCGCCCCGAAGACGGCCTGCAGATCACCCTGCGTGGCTCCCTCGGCGTTTACGAGCCGCGCGGCGAATATCAGGTGTACGTCACCCACATCGAGCCGGTCGGCCTCGGCGCGCTGCAATTGGCCTTCGAGCAGCTCAAGAAGCAGCTTCAGGCGGAAGGTTTGTTCGAAGAGGCACGCAAAAAACCTCTCCCGGTCCTTCCCCGCTGCATCGGCGTGATCACGTCGCCGGGCGGCGCCGCCATTCGAGACATCCTGCGCGTGCTGAAGCGCCGCTTCGCCAACGTCCACGTGCAACTCTACCCAGTGAAAGTGCAGGGAGACGCCGCTGCGGGCGAGGTAGCAGCCGCACTGCGCTATTTCAATCGAGTGAAGTTCGCGGACGTTCTCATCGTGGCCCGGGGAGGCGGGTCGCTCGAAGATCTGTGGGCGTTCAACGAAGAGGTGGTAGCGCGGGCCATCGCGGCATCCGCCATCCCGGTGATTACCGGCGTCGGCCACGAAACCGACTTCACCATCGCCGATTTCGTAGCCGATATGCGCGCTCCCACGCCCTCGGCTGCGGCCGAAATCGTTCTACGCTCCCGCCAGGAATTCGAGCGGCACATCGCCGACTACCAGCGCCAGCTCGTCCACCACGCGCGT
>JBEKTG010000254.1:0-5554 GCA_049516275.1 Candidatus Acidiferrales bacterium | reverse complement strand
GAATTCTGAAGAATTGGGTCGATATGCTGGATACGTTCTGTAATCACTTGATCGGCGCGCTGAGCGATCGAATCGTGCTGTGCGGCGACCATCTCGTCCATTTGCCGGCGCGTTTGCTCGACCGCCGCCTTTGCCGCTTCCTGGAGCTCCGCTTTCGCTTCCTCCGTCTGAGCGCGTTCTTGCGCGAGTTGTTGCGCGAGTTCCGTGCCGAGGGACAGAACGGCCGCCTCAGCCCCTGAGACCACCTCGTCGATCAGTCCGCGAAGGCTGGAGCCGCGGTCGGCCATCTGCTGTTCGCTATTCGCAAGCGCCGCCTGCGAGACTTCGCTGAGCTTCTCGCCCAGTTTCTGCGACGTCCCGGCCAGCATCGCTTCGAGTTCCTGGTGCCAGCGCCGGCTCGCGGCTTCCGCTTCGGCTTCGGTCTGCGCCACCATCTGGCTGTGAACGCCGTGAGCGGCCTCTTTCAGATTTTTCTTCCATTCGTCGAGATGCTGACTGGCCGCTTCCGGCGACGTGAGCACCTGGAGCGACGGAGCGCTCGCCTCACGCTCCGCAATCGCGCGCCCCACCATCTCTTCGACGCTTTGCTTCAGGTCCTGCGCGACGGTTTGCTGCACCACTTCTTTCGCCGCCTGAGTGGCGGCTTCGTGGGCCGACTGGCGAACCTGTTCCTCGAGGAGTTGCGCGCTCGCCTGATTCGCTCGCAGCGTCTCCTCGACGATGGCGCTCGCACGGTGGGCCGCCTGTTCCGCGGCCTGGCTCGCCGCTTCCTGAGCGGCTTTGCGTGCCTCTTCCGCGATGGCCCCCGCCTGAGCGGCTGCTTGCGATGTCGCCTGGCTTACGGCTTGCTGCACAGCGTCGCGAACTTTCGCGTCGATCTGCTGGATATTTGCCTGGCTCGCTAGGCGCGCTTCTTCGACGATGGCTGCGGTCTTGTTCGTCGCCTGAAGCACGACCTTCTTGACCTCCGCCTCCGACACGCGTTCCATCGAAGACTTGATCGCATGCTCCACGGTCTCGTGCATCTGCGCGTCGAGCTGCTGGCGCACGATGGTCATTTCTTCGTTGATGGCGGTCTGCGCGCCCCGGCGCAGCGTTTTGTCCAGAGTGTCCTTCGCCTCGGCCACGATTTTCGCCATTTGCCGCGCGATCACGATCTGCGCGTCCTGACCTCCGGCGGCCGGCGAGGGCATCACGTGAATCTTCGCGTCGGCGGTCGTCGTGGCGGGGGGAACCGCGGCAGCAGGAGCAACCGGAGCCGGCGGCGCTGCCGGTTTCGGCGGTGCAGCGGGTGTGGTAGTGCCAGCCGCTGGAGTGGCCGCCTGGGTGCCCGCTGGAATGTTCGGTGGAATGGCCGATGGTGCGGCAGGTGCTGGTGGCGGCGCCGTCCGCATTGCCGGTGGCGGAGGAATAGGTCCGGACGCGGCGGCTGGTTTTTCCGGCGTCACGGCAAGAGGGACTGCAGCCTTAGGCGGTGCCGCGACTGGTTTTGTCTCCACGATTACTTCAATTTCGGAGGCCGCTGCGTTTGCAACAGCTTCATCTTCGGCACTGGGAACCCAATCCTCAGGCGGGAATGCGATGCCCCACACGTTGCCTGCTGCTTCGAATTCAAGCCCGATTTGAAACAGTTCACGCACGGTACGCGGTCTTTGCACCCAGACCACATGTCCCGGCACGATACGCGGAGGCACGCCCGGCTCCATGCGCGGAATTTCCAGCGTGACGATCGAGTTCTTCGGAACGTAATGCTTCGACTGATACTTGCAGCCGTGGCAGTTCACCATCACCGTGGTCGTGCGTTCCTTGAACGGCTGGCCAAGCGCGTCGACTCCCGATACCGTAATGGGAACCGCTTGTACGATCCGCGTGCTCCGGCGCTTTTGTGTGCCGGGATCGCTCGATGGCAAAGTAGACTCGCTCAACTGACTCCTCCACCCAGGTGAAACTAAAGCGTAGCACCCCGGCTTCCGATGGTCGAGCGGGCGTTGCTTCGGGCTTGTGCTAAAGGGTACATTGTTACCCACTCGGTCGCCGTTGTTCGCCCCTGCAAGGATCGCGGGGCCATTCACGGACAACCAAGTCGGCCCCTTCAACGTCTCATGCGTGGGGTAAACATCACAAGCGAGGTTACTTAGTCTTGAATCACATGGCCCGAAGAGTGGCGCTGTCCGTTTTTTCGCTTCTTGCTTTAGCCTGCATGGCCCGGGCTCAGAGCGCCAGCGGCTATCTGGCGGCTGGCACCGCTACGGATTCCTCTACGGGTCCGCTGAACACCCTTGGCGCTGGAGTGACTTTTAACACGCCGAGCATGGGCGGCCTCTTTGGCACGGTCGGAGGAGACCTGATCTTCTACCGCCACCGGCTCGGAGTGGGCGCCGAGTACTCTTTTCGCAAGGACCGGGGGGCCTACGCCGGCCTGCAGTACCGTCAGGCGTTCTACGACGTGAACGCCGTCTATTATCCTCTTACCAATGTCGGCCGTCGTTTCACGCCGGAGATTCAAGGCGGCGTGGGCCGGAGCGAGTTGACCTTTTACGACACACCGCAGTTTTGTGTGATTGCGCCCCAGGGATGCCGGTCTACGAACGCTCAAATAGAAACACAAAACCGCCTTCAACTGCACTTCTCCGGCGGGGTGCGAATTTCCATCTGGAAGGGCATCTTCGTGCGGCCACAAGTGGATGTTCGCTATATCCACAATTTCACGGACTTCGGTAGTTCGTTCGTGCCGGAATACACCATCGCGGTTGGCTATACCTTTCAGACAATTCGACTCAGAATGAAACACTGACGCCGCTTTTGTGCCGGGCATCGACGCGCGTCCGGGATGATATCGATGATATCAGGGGCCAAACTACGCGCCTTCTGTTAGTCGCTCTCGATGTTTACGGCATAGTAGGCGATCGTTGGTGTCGAGAGTTCCTTGAACCAGTGCGGTGTTTTTGCCGGAATCGTAATCACGTCGCCTTTGCTCAAATGGTAGGTCACCCCGCCTTCCACTGAGTCCGCCCGCTTCTGATCCGCGGCGGTCTGTTGGGCATTCACCATCGTTCCTCCCACGACCAGAGTTGCCTCGCCTTCGACGATGATGAAAACGTGGTTAGTGCGTTCGTGATATTCCACCTGGCCCGCTTTCCTGCGCTGGGCCAGCACAACCAACCCCGGATCGCTCACGATGGAGCCGCCCTTCGCCATAACCGCTGCGACTTTATCGTGGTCGATATAATGAACCGCCGCCGGGACGCCGCTCCCGAAAGAAATTACCCCCGCGCTGAACAGTGCCGCTATCGTCAAAAATGTTCCCTTCGTTAGAAAGCGCATTTGTCGTTTCTCCCTTTCCTCAACACTTCGTCCGCTCGATTGCCCACGCCTCAGCGCAGCTTTACGAACATGACCCAGTACAAGAGCTTCCCCTTCGTATCCACATCGCTCTTCGAGACGAACGCTAGCTTGCCATCGTCCTGCACGCGGAAGACGGTGAGCCCCGGCAGAACCGTGCGAACGCTATTGCCGTCGCGCACGTGAAGGGAGTCCTGATTTCCCACGACCAGCAGCCGCCCGGACGGATCGATCGAAAACGTTCGCGGATGAAACCCCTGCGTCGGGGCATTCTGAATCAGCGTTGGCTCACCGGTAGCCGGATCGATTCGAAAGACGGCAATCGTGTTCTCCCCGCCACTCGAGACGGGCGTGCCTTGAAAATCCTCGGTGTCTTCCGCGCGGTTCCCGACGTACACGAACCGTCCGTTGGGATGCACGTGAACGGTGCTCGCCGCCTGCGTCGAATGAATATTCGCGGGATCGGCGACGGTGTCCTTCACGAACAAGGGATTCGGGCCCAGCGAGTCGCCGTTCAATAGCTGGTAGACCTCCAGCTTGTTCTGCGCCTCGAGCGAAAGGAAAACCCACGGCTTCGATGGATGGAAATCCAGATGCCTCGGCTGAAAACCGAAGCCTCCTCCGGGCGCCACGGACGCCCTCATACTGAGTACCCCGTCGTGATAGCCCATGATTTTCAGCGCGCCAGGATCCTCGGGTTTTCCGTTGGCCGGCTTATTGCCCCGGGTCACGAATATTACGCCCTTATTGGAAGGCATCACGCGCACCTGGTGCCCGTAGACTCCCGTGTCGAGCGCCCCCTCCGGTTTCATTTCCGTCGACAGCGTTCCGTCCGGCGCGATCGAGTAGACGGCGATCCCGCTCGGGATGTTATAACCCACCACGATGTGCGTGCCGGTGGTATCGCCGGTTATAAAGATCGGGCGGGAGATGAGCGCGACGTCCGCGCCGTGCTGGTGGAGTGCGCCGGTTGAATCGACGGCGAAGGCCGTGACGCCGCTTTTTTCGCCGCTCGATTTTGCTTCGGCCGTGCCGCGGTTGCTCCAGGCCACGTAGAGGTAGCGGCCCGAAGGATGAAGCCATCCCTCCTGCACGTAGGCGGGAAGCATCACGGAGCTCTGCGGCACAAGCGTGGCGGAAGCGATATCCACGCCGTATTGAGTCAATTGCTCGCCCACGCTGGCATAGAGCGCCACACGGCTCGGGGGCACGCCAGCCGCCGCGCCTTCTCGCAGGAGTTCGGGACGCGCCGCACGGTTACTTGCGGCCGTCTGCTGTATCCCGGCAAACGAAGCCCCGAGGGCCACTAGCGTCAGTACCCAGAGCACGAAGCGAATCGCAAAAGTTCTCATGGCATGGACCTTTCAGCGTCGAGTGCGGTCAGTGGGAGCCTGATTTCACGGCGATGCGTAGCGGATGGCATCTTTCTTCACCTCAGTTCAAACCGAGAGCACTCTACTCCCCTGAGGCCAATTTGCAAATTCGAAATGTTTGTCCGCAAGGTGTTTGCAAGAAGCCTTGGTGACGGACTCTCCGGTGCTATACTGAAGTCCCACCCGTCGCAAGCGGTTTGCGACCCGAGTAACCTCACAGCTATGCGAATGAATTACTCCGCCGTTCGGAAGTGGATTGTCGCGTCCATCGTAATTGTTGGTTTATTGCTGGCCGTGGGCGCAATCGTTGGATTCTACGCGTTGGCCCCGGAGTTCCACCGCATCGCCCGAACACGCACCGAAGATTACTTGCAGGCGCGGTTCAAAAGCAGCGTCGAATTCGCGGATTTTCACGTATCCGTATATCCGCGGATCCATCTTGTGATTGACGGCCTGATCATGCGCCACGAGGGCAGGACGGACATCCCGCCCTTGATCCAAATCAGCACGATCACGATCGACGCCAATTTCGCCAGTCTCTTTGCCGCGCGCCCGGTAATCTCTCACGTCACCCTGGCTGGCTTGCGCATCAACACGCCGCCGCACCAGCCCGGCGGCAAGCCCGTGATCCACGGGACTCAGGTGGACCTCTCCTCGAAATTTCCAGTCACCATCGCAACGATCACCGCGGATGATGCGCGCCTCGTAATCCTTCGCCGCGACACGAAACCCCCTCACGAGTTCGAAATCCATCGCCTTGAAATGGACAATTTCGATTTTAATAATCCGGCCTCGTTTCACGCTCTCCTCACCAACCCCGTGCCCAGGGGTGAAATTCA
>JBEKTG010000253.1:0-5566 GCA_049516275.1 Candidatus Acidiferrales bacterium | reverse complement strand
CCTCGCGTTAGCTGGTTTCGCTTGCTTGCTGGGTTCGGCGTGCCTCGGAGCCACCGTTAGCGGAACAGTGAAAGGCGCAGATGGCGCACCCTTTCAGGGAGCGTTTGTCGAAGCGCAGAACACGAAGTCGCACATCACCACGATTGTGCTTTCCGACAGCCACGGACAGTACCGCATCGCGAGCCTGCCCGCGGGAGATTACCGCCTGACGCTACGCGCCGTCGGTTTTCGCGTCGATCCACGCACGGGAGTCAGCCTCACGGCCGATCAGAAGGCCTCCTACGACTTTGCGCTGCAGCAGTCCGTGGTCCGCTGGAACGACATCTCCTTTTATCAGGCGAAGAAGCTCTGGCCCGCGTCGAAGGGGAAGGATTTGTACGTTTCGCACTGCGCGACCTGCCACCTGTTCCAGACCCGCATGGCGTCTGTAACGCGCGACGCGGACGGCTGGCGAGACCGCGTGCAGTACATGCAGACGGTGATGCATGTCCAGGTCAACGATCAGGATGCCGATCAGATCGCCGCGTACCTGACGACTTTATTCGGGCCTGACTCCGTGCTGCCGAAATCGCCGGCGGAGATGCCCGCGTTCAAGGACACTGTACGTACCTTCGGCAGCGACTCTTCCAACATCGTGTACGTGGAGTACGACATGCCGGGCCCGGGCCGGATGCCCTTCAGCGCCGCTCCCGACAAGAACGGCTATCTGTGGATTCCCAATTTCGGAGTCGCGAATAAGATTACGCGGCTCGATCCGAAAACGGGCGAGATGCAGGATTTCTCGGTTCCCAACGTGGGCACGGCCTCGATTCACTCCGCTGTTCCCGCACCGGACGGTTCCGTGTGGCTGACTGAGACCGATGCCAACAAGCTGGGGCGCTGGGATCCCAACACCCAGAAGATCACCGAATATCAGGATTATTATCTTCCCGGCAAGGAAGGCACGGTCGAGGGCGGCTCGAAGCATACCGTTCGCATCGATCCCAGTGGCAACGCCTGGTCGAGCGGCGGCCCGCTCACGAAATTCGATCCCGAAACCCGGAAGTTTACTCACTTCGAGGACATCCCTTTCGCTTACGACGTGAAGCCCGAAAAAAACGGCGATGTCTGGTTTACAGCGTCGGGAGCGAACAAGATTGGCAGAGTGGACGGGAAGACTTTGAAGATCAGTCTGTGGACGATGCCCACGCCAAAAAGCTTTCCACGAAGAATGGAAATAGCCTCGGACGGAATCGTCTGGATCGGCGAATTCAACGCCGGGAAAATGGCCCGGTTCGATCCCAAAACGCAAACGTTCACGGAATACTCGCTGCCTGGCCCGGAGCCGACTCCTTACAGCATGGGCTTCGATGCGGATGGCTATCTCTGGTACAACTCGCATGACATGGACGAGCTTGCGCGCTTCGATACCAAGACCGGGAATGTGATCGAATACCCGGTGCCGCACTCGGAAATTGCCATGCGCGAATTCTTTCGCGATGCGCAGGGGCGGATGTGGTATGGCACGAATCCCAACAACAAAGTGGGATACTTCTACCTGGCAAACAAGGGCGATGGAGCCGAATCAGCCGGCAAGTGAAGAATCCAACCGGTGAGGCGCCTGGGGCGGAGGTTGCACCGAAAGCAATCTCTCGACACCCGTTTACCCGTTATGTATCGGTAGTCCTTATCGCACCCATCATCGTACCCATCCTTGCAAATCCCCCGTCAAAATAAGAAATGAACCTCTCGACGCCCTTCATTCACCGGCCGGTGGCGACCACTCTGCTTACGGTGGCCATAGCCCTCGCCGGGATCATCGGGTTTCTGGTGCTGCCCGTCGCGGCGCTGCCGGAGATTGATTATCCGACGATCGCAATATCGGCGACCCTGCCTGGCGCGAGTCCGGAAATTATGGCTTCCTCGGTGGCTACGCCCCTCGAGCGGCAATTCGGGCGCATCGCTGGCATCACGGAAATGTCGTCGTCGAGCTACCTGGGCAGCACCTCTATCACTTTGCAGTTCGATCTGAATCGGAATATCGACGGCGCCGCTCGGGACGTGCAGGCGGCGATCAACGCCGCGCGGAGTTATCTCCCGGCGAACCTCCCGACCAATCCCACGTACAAGAAAGTGAACCCGGCCGATTTGCCAATCGTGCAGATCGCCCTGACGTCGAAGATCTACGATCGCGGGCGGCTCTACGACGCCGCCTCCACGATCATGCAGCAAAAGCTTTCCCAGATTGCCGGCGTTGGACAGGTATCCGTGGGAGGAAGCTCGCTGCCGGCGGTTCGTGTCGATATCAACCCCACCCAACTGAACAGCTACGGGCTCGGCTTGCAGGACGTGAAGAACATGCTGGCCCAGCAGAACTCGAATGTGCCGAAAGGCCAGATATGGGACGACGGCACCACGGCGGACATCCTCGCCAACGACCAGCTCCTGAAGGCCGATTACTACAGGCCCCTGATCGTGGGCTACCACAACGGCGCCGCCATCAAATTGTCGGACATTGCGAACGTCCAGGACTCCGTTGAAGACATTCGCGCGGCTGGATTTTTCGACGGCAAGCCTTGCGTGACTCTGCAGATCTTCCGGCAACCGAACGCCAACATCATCTCCACCACCGACAGAATCCAGGACGCCCTGCCTTCGTTAAAGGCCTCCGTCCCAGCGGGAATCGACATGGTGGTTACTGGGACGCGGGCGGCGACGATTCTCACGTCGGTTCACGACGTCGAGCGCTCGCTGGTGATTTCTATCGGCCTGGTGATCCTGGTGGTTTTCGTGTTTTTGCGAAGCCCGCGCGCCACGCTGATTCCCAGCGTCGCGGTTCCCGTTTCGCTGCTCGGGACATTCGGCGTGATGTACCTGTGCAATTACAGCATCGACAATCTCTCGCTGATGGCGCTCACGATCTGCACGGGTTTCGTGGTGGACGACGCAATTGTCGTGATCGAGAACATCACGCGACACGTCGAGCTAGGCATGCGTCCCCTGGAAGCCGCCTTGCACGGGGCGCAGGAAATTGGCTTTACGGTTCTTTCCATGACGCTGTCGCTGGTGGCCGTGTTCATTCCGATCCTGATGATGGCGGGCATCGTGGGCCGGCTGTTCCGCGAGTTTGCGATCACCCTTTCGGTGGCGGTTTTGGTTTCGCTGCTGGTCTCCCTCACGATGACGCCGATGATGTGCGCCCGGCTCCTGAAGCACGACTCGGGCAGCGAGTCTCACGGGAGACTCTATCGCGCCAATGAAAAAGCCTTCGGTTTTCTGGTGCGCCTCTACGACCGCGGCCTCATCTGGGTGTTCGCGCACGAGGCTCTAACCCTTGCGATATTGATGGTGACGATTGCGGTAAACGTGTATTTATTCGCGATCGTGCCCAAAGGCTTTTTCCCCCTGGGCGACAACGGACACTTGAGCGGCGGCATCCGCGCCTCCCAGGACATTTCGTTCCAGGCCATGCAGCAGATGACGTCCCGCTTCGTGGGCATCATCAAGTCCGATCCCGCGGTGGATATGGCGGTGATTTCCACGGGCGGAAACGGCTCGGTGAACACCGCGCAGGTCCACGTGTCGTTGAAGCCCTTCGAGGATCGCAAGCTGACGGCGAGCCAGGTGATCGACCGCCTTCGTCCCAAGCTCAACGGCGTGCCGGGAGCGCGGGTAGTGTTGCAGGCGAATCAGAACCTCAAGATCGGCGGAAAAGCGTCGAACGCGCAATATCAATATACGCTGCGCTCCGATAGCGTGGACGATCTGGTGCAGTGGGGCCCGGTCATGTTCGCGCAGATGCGAAAAATACGCGATCTCACCGATGTGGATACCGACCAGCAGAATAGCGGCCTGCAGGCCCGGCTGGTGTACGACCGCCAGACGGCCGCGCGGCTGGGAATCACAACGCAATTGATGGATACCACTCTTTACAGCGCCTTCGGGCAGTCCCAGGTGTCCACCATGTACACCACGCTGAACCAATATCACGTGGTGATGGAAGTGGCGCCGCAGTTCTGGCAGGACCCGCAGGGGCTCAGTTACGTTTACATTCGTTCCCGCAATGGCGGGGTAGTTCCGCTCAGCGCCGTCGCTCATTTCGAGAAGCGCATCGCTCCGCTGGCTGTGAACCACGACGGGCAATTCCCTGCCGTGACGATTTCCTTCAACCTGGCGCCCGGCGTAGCCTTGAGCGACGCAGTTCAGGCGATCGGCGAAGCCGAGCAGAAAGTCGGCATGCCCAGTTCCATTCGCACGATGTACTCAGGATCGATGCAGGCGTTCCAGTCTTCTCTTTCCACCGAACCGTTCCTGATCGTCACGGCGCTGCTGGCCGTCTATATCGTGCTGGGAATGCTCTATGAGAGCTACATCCACCCGATCACGATTCTGTCCACGCTGCCTTCGGCGGGTGTGGGAGCGGTGGCGGCTTTGATGATCTTCCACATGGATCTGAATGTCCTAGGCCTGGTGGGAATCATCCTGCTGATCGGCCTGGTGAAGAAGAACGCGATCCTCATGATCGACTTCGCCCTCGCAGCGCAGCGCAACGAGCATCGCGACGCCAAGAGCGCGATTCACGAAGCGTGCCTGCTGCGCTTTCGCCCCATCCTGATGACGACGATGGCGGCCCTTCTGGGCGCGCTGCCGCTGGCTCTGGCAAGGGGGATCGGTTCGGAGTTACGGGTGCCGTTGGGGGTGACGATTATCGGCGGCTTGATATTCAGCCAGATGCTGACGCTCTTCACCACTCCAGTCGTATATCTCTACATGGATCGCTTCAGCGTGTGGTGGCAGCAAAAGCGTTCCGGCAATTTGCAGGTGGCCCCGCAAAACGCAGACTGAACCGAATCCGCGCACATCGGGCGGCGTGCGGAACTATCCCAATCCCCAGAAAATGCCCTTCGTCTCGGTGTAGGCGAGCATTCCCTGCAAACCCTTCTCGCGGCCGATGCCGCTCTGCTTGAAGCCGCCGAACGGGGTCGATATCGACGCCTGCTTGTACGTGTTGATCCACACGGTACCGGCCCGGAGTCCGCGCGCGATTCGCCAGGCTTTCTGGTAATCCCCGGTCCAGATGCCGGAGGCGAGGCCGAAATCCGTGTCATTGGCCTGCCGCATCAGATCGTCTTCATTATCGAAAGGAAGCACCACGGCGACCGGTCCAAAAATTTCTTCGCGGCACACACGAGCGCTGTTGTCCACGTCCGTGAGTACGGTAGCAGGATAGAACGCGCCCTTATCGAAGATTCCCCCGGTCGGCCGTGCGCCGCCGGCCACCACCGTAGCGCCTTCCTTGCGGCCGATTTCCACATACCGCTCCACGTGTTCGCGATGGGGAAAGCTGGCCAGCGGTCCCAGGTCCGTGTCCGCGGATTCTGGCGCTCCCACGCGATAGCCTTTGGCAAAATCGCGCAAGCCCTCCAGAAATTCCTTGAAGATCGTGTTCTGAACGAAGATGCGCGAGCCCGCGATGCAGGACTGCCCCCCGCCCGAGAAGATCCCGTCGCCCGTGCCGCGAATCGCCTTCTTTAAATCCGCGTCCGCAAACACGATGTTCGGCGATTTCCCTCCAAGCTCGAGCACT
>JBEKTG010000252.1:0-5589 GCA_049516275.1 Candidatus Acidiferrales bacterium | reverse complement strand
GCACGAGTTAGGCGAGGAACTCGTGGGTTCGTATTTGTACCAGGTTCATCTCTACAACTGGCTGGAATCGAACGACCACGGCCGCTTTCTGTCAGATAACGACATATAGAAGTAGACCTATCGAAGGCCCCCGAAGCGCCCAGCGCGGGCGCTCAGTCGCCGGGTTGCTCTGCGCTCACCTGGAAGCGGCTGCGTCGCGCTGCCGCCCACCAATGGCGGAAGCGGTCCGCGTACAGATACACGACGGGAGTCGTGTACAGGGTGAGCATCTGGCTGAAAATCAATCCGCCGATAATCGAAATGGCCAGCGGACGCCGCAGCTCCGATCCCATCCCGCGCCCCAGGGCCAGAGGCAGCGCGCCGAACAGTGCGGCCATCGTGGTCATTAGAATCGGGCGAAAGCGCAGCAGACACGCCTGATAAATGGCGTCGATCGAGCTTTTCCCTCCCTGCCGCTCGGCCGTCAACGCGAAATCGATCATCAAAATCGCGTTCTTTATCACGATGCCGATCAGCAGAACGATCCCGATCATCGAGATCACCGTCAGGTCCATGCGGAACAGCAGCAGGGCCAGAATCGCGCCCACTCCCGCCGATGGCAGCGTCGAGAGAATCGTAATCGGGTGGATGCAGCTTTCGTACAAAATTCCCAGCACAATGTAAACCGTGATCACCGCCATGGTGAGCAGCAAAGGCTCGCTCGAAAGCGATTGCTGGAACGCCTGCAACGTTCCGGCAAACATTCCGTGAATGCTCTCCGGCATCCCGATTCCCTGCTCCATCTCGTCGATCACCCTGGCCGCGTCGCTCAGCGCCACACCCGGAGCCAGGTTGAACGATACCGTCACCGACGGGAACTGCCCCTGGTGGTTCACCGAAATCGGTGCGGTCTTCGTCTGCAAGCGCGTAATCGCGCTCAACGGAACCGCGCGGCCCGAGGCGGACTTCACGTAAATATTCGCCAGCTGCCGCGGGTCCTGCCAGAACTGCGGCGCCACCTCCATCACCACGTAGTATTGATTCTGCGTTTTGTAAATCGTGGACACTTCCGCCTGCCCGAACGCGTCGTAAAGCGTGTTGTCGATCATCTGCGGCGTGATTCCCATGCGGGACGCCGTCGCGCGGTCATACACGAGCGAGCTCTGCAAGCCCTCGTTCTGCTGGTCGCTGTTCACATCCAGCAGCCCGGGCAGCGATTTCATCTTTGCCAGCACGATCGGCCCCCACGTCACCAGGTCCTGCACATTCTCGCTCTCGATGGTGTATTGATACGTGGCATTGCTCTGGCGGCCTCCCACGCGAAGGTCTTCGCCGGCCCGTAGGAACACGCTGGCCCCAGGAATGGACATCAGCTTCGGGCGCAGCCGGTTGACGATCTCGGTCGAACTGACCTTTCGTTCCTGCAGCGGCTTCAACGCGATGTACATTCCCGCGGTATTGGTCGCTCCGTATCCGCCGGTAAAGCCCATCACGGTTCCCACTCCGGGATCGCTCTTGATCATCTTCACGAAGCGGTCCGTCAGGGTCCTCATGGACTGGTACGAAATATCCTGAGGCGCCAGCACGCTGCCCTGGATCGTCCCGTTGTCCTGTTGCGGGAAGAAGCCCTTCTTGACGGTCATGAAGAGAAACACGTTGAACAGGATGGTGCCTGTGAGAATGAGCATCGTAATGGCGGGATGTTGCAGCACCCAGCGCAGGCTGCGGTCATAGCCCCGCAGGATGGCGTCAAAGAACCGTTCGCCCTGGGCTTTCAGCCAGCCCGGCTTTTCCGCGCCTTTTTCCCGCAGCAGGCGCGAACACAGCATCGGAGTGAGCGTGAGCGAAACCAGCAGCGACACCAGGATGGCCACCGAAAGCGTCACCGCAAATTCGCGGAACAATCGCCCTACCATCCCGCCCATCATCAAAATGGGGATGAACACCGCGATAAGCGAGCTGCTCATCGAAAGCACCGTGAAGCCAATCTCCTGCCCGCCCAGCAGGGCCGCCGGCAGGGGCCGCATCCCTTCTTCCAGATGCCGGTTCACATTTTCGATCACCACAATGGCGTCATCCACCACGAAGCCGGTGGCAATCGTCACGGCCATCAGCGACAGGTTGTCCACGCTGTAATGAAGCAGGTACATCACGCCGAAAGTGGCGATCAGCGAAACGGGCACCGCCAGCGTGGCGATCAGCGTGGCGCGAACGTTGCGAAGAAAAACGAACACCACCAGAATCACCAGGGCGATCGAGACACCCAGCGAGCCTTCCACATCCCGCACCGATTCGCGGATGATCGCCGTTCGATCGATCGTGTCGTTCACGTCGATCGCCGCGGGCATTTCCGCCTTCAGCGAGGGCATCGCCTCGTGGATGCGCTCCACGGTGTCAATCAGGTTGGCGCCGGGCTGGCGGAAAACCAGCACCAGCACCGAGCGCTTTTCGTTGGAGAACCCGGTCACCCGCACGTTCTGCACCGAGTCCTGCACATCGGCCACGTCGGAGAGCCGAACCGCCGCGCCGTTGTGGTAGCCGACGGTCAGGTTCCTGTAATCGCTCGCCTGCATCAATTGATCGTTCGAGAGGATGTCCGCGGTAAAGCGCTCATCCGAGATCTGGCCCTTGGGGAGGTTGGCGTTCTGCTGGCGCAGCATGTTGCTCACGTCCTGCAACCCGAGGCCGTAGCTGCTGAGCTGCGTGGGGTTCAGCTCCACGCGCACGGCGGGCAGGGCGCCGCCGTTGACCATCACCTGCCCGACGCCCGGAATCTGCGAAAGCCTCTGCTGCAGGATCGTCGACGCCGCGTCGAAGATGAACGGCACGTCGTGGATCTCCGACGTGAGCGTTAGATCCATCACCGGAATGTCCGCCGGATTGATTTTCCGGTAGATCGGATTGGTCGGCATATTCGCGGGAAGAAAGCTGCGGGCGGCGTTGATGGCGGCCTGCACGTCCCGCGCGGCGCCGTCGATGTTCCGGTCGATGTCGAACTGCATGGTGATGTTGGTCGACCCGAGATAGCTCGCCGAGGTCATTTCCGTGACGCCCGCGATGCGCCCGAACTGGCGTTCGAGCGGCGCGGCCACCGATGCCGCCATATTCTCCGGGCTGCCCCCCGGCAGATTGGCCTGCACCGAAATCGTCGGGAAATCCACCTGCGGCAGCGGCGCCACGGGGAGCTGGCTGAAGGCCACCGCCCCGGCAAGCGTGATCGCCGCCATCACCAGCGTCGTCGCAACCGGCCTATGAATAAAAATGCTTAAGAATCTCATCGAGGTGCGGACGAAAAGTTTAGCAGGCCCGTTTGAGTCCCCTCAAGCGCCGCTCAGAAACAGGCATCTCGTATGGACGGACAATCCAGCGTCTTGGGTGCAGGGAAAATATGGCCAAAGCTGAGTACTCAGCGTCGGGAAGAACCCGAAAACACTCCGTTCCATCAGCAGGATTCATAGCTTGCATAAAAATAAACAATCGTTTATTTATTTAATATTTCTTGGCGGCACTCACCTCCTCATGTATCCTCTGCTCCCATGACCAAATACAAACTCGAATATATCTGGCTTGACGGCAGGAAGCCCGTACCGGAACTGCGCGGCAAGACCCAACTGAAATCTTTTGAAAAACCACCCACACTCGCCGAGCTGCCCCTTTGGGGATTTGACGGCAGTTCAACCATGCAGGCCGAGGGCAGCAAGTCGGACTGCGTGCTGAAGCCCGTAGCTCTCTATCCTGACGGCGCGCGCAAGGACGGTTATGTCGTACTCTGCGAAGTCATGCATCCGGACGGCACGCCGCATTCCACCAACATGCGCGCCACCATCGAGAACGATCCCGACTTGTGGGTTGGGCTCGAGCAGGAGTACTTCCTCTTCAAGGATGGGCGTCCCCTCGGCTTCCCGGAGCACGGCCACCCGATCATTCCCCAGGGCCCGTACTATTGCGGCGTTGGCTACAAATACATGGGAGACGTCGCCCGGCAAATCGTCGAGGAGCACCTGGACCTCTGCCTTACCGCCGGTATCAACCACGAAGGCATCAACGCGGAAGTCGCGAAAGGCCAGTGGGAATTCCAGATATTCGCCAAAGGCTCGGCCAAAGCCGCGGACGATACTTGGACCGCCCGCTATCTGATGATGCGTCTCTGTGAGAAATACCAGGTGGATGTCGTGTTGTATTGCAAGCCCATCAAGGGCGACTGGAACGGATCGGGCATGCACTGCAACTTCTCCACGAAATACATCCGCGAAGTCGGCGGCAAGGAATATCTGGAGGCCCTCATGAAGGCCTTCGAGAACAACATCGCCGCGCACATCGAGGTGTATGGCCCGGACAACCATCTGCGCTTGACCGGTCTGCACGAAACGCAGGCCATCGACAAGTTCAGCTACGGTTTGTCCGACCGCGGCGCTTCCATCCGGCTCCCGGTGAACTTCATCAAGAACGGTTACAAGGGCTATCTGGAAGATCGCCGCCCGAACTCCGAGGGCGATCCTTACCAGATCGTCTCGCGCATTCTCAAGACGATCAACACCGTCAAGAAGCCTGCAACCGTATCGGCTTAAGTCAAGAACCCGTTGGCCGAAAGCTCGTTGGCCGGGGTGGGGACACAAGTGCCTACCCCGGCCATTTTTTTTAACGCGCATCGCTTTCTCTGGCGTTTGAAATCCTCGGTTACCGCTTCCCTTCCTCTGCGTGTTGGCGCATGGGCACCAAAGCCTCTTCTTCCGGCACTTCCGCCTCGTAAGCGGTATCCTTGAGCGGACGCTCGCCCCGGCTGAATATCCGGGTGGCGAGAACTCCAGAAAGCCACTTTGACAGCGTTCCCGAAACCGAGAATCGTAATCAGCAAGTGCATCGGCTTCGATCCCTGCCGTTACAACGGCCAGATCGTGCAGGACAAGTTCGTCGCCCGGATCGAGCCCCACGTGGAGTTCGTCTGCGTCTGCCCGGAGGTCGAAATCGGCCTGGGGACGCCGCGCGCTCCGGTACGCGTCGTCGCGTCCGGTGCGGGCTTCAAACTCATACAGCCCGCCTCGGGCCTCGACCTTTCCGAGAAGATGCGGGACTTCACCTCCCGCTTCCTCGACGATCTGGATGAGGTGGACGGGTTCATCCTGAAGAATCGCTCGCCCTCCTGCGGCTTCACCGACGTAAAGGTGTACGCCGGGCCGGAAAAGGGGGCGTCGATCGGCCGAACTGCCGGCTTTTTCGGAGGCGCCGTGCTGGAGCGGTTCGGCGACCGCGCCGTCGAAGACGAAGGCCGCCTCAAGAACATGAGTATCCGCGAGCATTTCCTGACACGCATTTTTGCGTCCGCCCGCTTCCGCCGCCTGCAGCAAAAGCCCTCCATGCACAGCCTGGTGCGCTTTCACGCAGCGAACAAACTGCTGCTGATGTCCTATAGCCAGACGAACCTGCGTGAGCTGGGCAGAATTGTCGCGAATCAGGACGGCAAATCCATCGCGGAGCTTCTCGACTCCTACGGCATAACTTTTCGTAGGGCGTTGAGCAAGTCTCCGCGGCACGCCTCGCCGGTCAATGTTCTGACGCACGCCCTCGGCTACTTCAAGAAGGAGCTGTCTGCCCGCGAAAAGCGCCATTTCC
>JBEKTG010000251.1:0-5599 GCA_049516275.1 Candidatus Acidiferrales bacterium | reverse complement strand
ATCCGCCGCGGACGGCTGCGATTTCAACGTCGAGGAGCGGCTACGCGAAGCGCGCTCCCAGCTGGCCCGCGTAAGCTCGCCAGCCTACCTGCAGGAATTGCGGGGCACCATCGGCGCGGACCCTTTCACCGGCCAGCTCAGCCACTAGAAGCCGTCAAGGGACGACATAACTCAACGGCGCGCAGCGCATACCGCTCTCGGTGCCCTTTGCCGCGAACTTTTCTCTTCTGCCTCCAGTTTTCACGCCACCTTCTGCGGCCCGGTTACCGGCGGCAAACCGTACATATCCTTCAAACGCTCGGCGCGATAGGCAAATATCTGTCTCACGTCCCGCTCCACCAGCAGCTTGTTGATGATCGTGCCGCCGAGGGGCGCGTACTCGACGCTGTGCTCGCACGTTGTTCCGCCCGCGTCTTCGGCAAAGCGGTGCTCGTGGATCCACAGTCTATAGGGGCCGTGCAATTGCTCGTCCACGAAACGGTTAGGCGGGTCCCACACCGTGATCCTGCTCCGCCAGCGCGCCGGAATGCCGTGGATTTTAAGGCGGTACTCGATTTCGACCCCTTCCTGCATTCGAATCGGCGGGGCCGTGACCACGTGGAACTTCAGGAACGGCGGCGTGATCTTCTCGAGATTGAACGCGTCCGAGAAGAACTGAAAAATCGCCGGACGCGGATGCGGCAGCCACAGCTTGTCGTGAAAATGAAAAGTCTTCATAAAGCACCTCGTGGAGTCCTAGGCGTCGCCCAGACTCCGGAGAGATTCTTCGCTTCGCTCAAAATGACAGCGAAACACGATTTCGCTAACGCCCCTTCTTCGGCTATCGCACAAACTCGAGCGTCGCCACGTTCGGGCAGCCGTTCTTTTTCCCGGGTGCGTACTTCCGCAGATACGCCTTAACGTCAAATTTCCGCGCGGTATTGGCCGAGCTCATGTAGCGCACCTTGCCGAAGACGGGTCGCTCCGGCCCCCACGGGCGGTCATACCGGCCCAGGCACCAGAAAATACCGCTGTAGGAATTCGGATCGCGCCCGTCGAGAGCGTAGCGATTGTTGAGTTCGATCATCACTCCGAGCGCTTCCTTCGGCGAGCGCGTCCATTCCAGAATCTTCTTTCCCCAGAGCATGCGGACATAATTGTGCATCCGCCCTTCGGTGAGGAGCTGGTTCTGCCCGGCGTTCCAGAGCGCATCGTGCGTCTGCGCGCGGTCCAGTTCCTCGAAGCTGTAGAGCGAGGTTCGGCGGTCGGCTTCGTGCTCTTTCAGCGTCTTTCGCGCCCAGTCCGGCAAGGATTCATAGCGGTCGTAATCCTTCCGCCAGTGGCAGCCGTTGAATCCCAACTCCCTCCACGTGACAAACTGGTCGACGAAGGCTTCCGCCGCAGGGCTCATGCCCCACCATCCGGTGCGGCTTCCGTTCGAGCGTACAGCCACCTTCTCAGGCGCCCATTGCTCTTTCCTGGCAAGGGCGGCGAAGATTTCGTGCGCGGAGATATGTCCAAAATGGAGATACGGCGAGAGACCGCTCGTGCCGTCGTCGGATGGCTCGTTGCGACGCTCCGGGTACGAACCGAGCTTGTCGAGAAGAAAACCAATCAGCCGTTTTCTTGCCGCGGCGCTTCCGCCGGGTAACTGCGATTCATTCCAACCCCCCATGCGCGAATCATCCAGGGCCGCCATGGGCCAGCGCCGTAGAATCGCCGCGGGAAGAGCCTTCAGGCGTGGCGCTTTCAATTTCGCCAAAGGATCGGCGCTCAGGACATTCAGCAGATGCTCGGGCAATTGCTTCTGCAGGAAGCGGCGAAACGAAAAAGCTGTCGGAAATTCCTTCGGGGCCGCGCGCAGCGGCAGAAGGCCGTTCGAATCGACCTGCTCCATTAGAACGGGCGATTTGCTGCCTGCCGCCGCAACCATGCGCGGAAGAAAAGAGCAGGGAAACTCGTCCGTGACGACTACACAGGCTCGCGACCCAAGCGCGGCGAGCAAACCCTTGCCTTCGCCCGCCGCCTGCTCGAGATAGGGATAGTAGAACGCGCTGGCCCCCCGCAGCGACTTCGCGTTGGCCTTCATTCCATCGGCCACAAAGCGGCGCATTCGCCTGCTGTGCCAGGGGAAATCCCAGCGCAGCGCCTCGAAAATCACCAGCGGCCTGCGCAGCCGCTCGCTCCATTCCACTGCGCGGTCCAAAGCGAAATTCCAACCCGTCCGCCGCGCCGCGATCATCCAGTAGAGGACGTAATCCCCATCCGCCCGCACGGGGGCTTGATTGCAAGCTTGGACGCGAATTTCAGGAACGGAAGTCACGGTTTCACTCTCAACGCTTGATTGTCGGGCGGCTGATCACTCCGCCTTCGGCACAGCTTGATGGAATTCCTCCACCAGCGACGCCTTTTCGCGAAACAGGCCGCGGAGCGCCACGGTGGTCATCTGCGCGTCCCGGCTTCGCACTCCCCGGACCGCCACGCAATCGTGCCGCCCCGTCGCGCGCAGCACGCATCCCAACGGCCGCACCACGGACATAAACGTGTCCGCGATTTCCGACACGAGATCCTCCTGCACGATCGGGCGCGACGCCATCGCCTGAATCAGGCGCGGAATCTTCGAGAGGCCCACGATCTTCCCGTCCGGCACATAGCCGAAATGCATCTTCCCGCGATAGATCAGCAGATGATGCGGGCAGAGCGAGTAAAAGTTGATGTCCGAAACGACGATCAGCTCCTGGTGCTTCGAGCCAAATTTCTTGAGAATTTTCGCGGGGTCCAGCCGCGAGCCCTGCGTAAGTTCGCGGTACAGGCGCGCCACGCGAGCCGGAGTACCCTCGAAGTGCTGATCGGCCATATCGAGCCCAAGCTCCAGCATCAACTCGCGGATAATATGCTCAAGTCGGTCTGACTTTTTATCGCCGGTCAGCTGTAACTCGGTTTCGCGCCGCTGCTCCAGGTCTCTTTCCGTTGTTACACCCATCGTTCACCTCGTGCACCTTGTTGGTTCACTCTATAAAACAGCGGTCCCGCCCGCCCGCGGACAGGACCGCCTTTCTCCTGTGCGTTGTTGATCTGCAATACGGCTACCGCGAATGCTGCGGCACCGCTCCGCCATGCCACCGGTTTTGAATCGCCTTGAAGCTCACGGCCTGGTAAAGCCCCGCCAGCGCCACGAGTCCATAGACGATTCCGCTGAACATTGACACCTCACCGAACTTCATCCCGAAGATGGCCGCCACCAGGTCAAAATGAGCCACCGCTACAAGGCCCCAGTTGAGGGCGCCGACCACCACGAGAACCGCTGCCAGCACATCGAGTTTCTTCATGTCCCTTTTCCTCCCGCTTTACGCGTTTCTTGTTGACTACGCCTTTAACTATAGAGAACAATGTTTTAATCACAAGGACAAAGGCGCGGCGGGCACGAAGTCAACTGAACCGCAGTCAAATCCCTGCGGGCTTTTTGCTTCCTGCTCAAAAACGGAGGAAATCATGCTTTCGGACACGCTGGCGAAGGGACTCAGCGAATACTCGATCGGAGAGAAACTCCACACCCTCCGCCTGCGAAAGAAGATGGGGCTTGTCGAACTCGGCAGCCACAGCGGGCTTTCCGCGGCCATGCTCTCGAAGGTCGAGCGCGGCAAGCTTTTTCCTACTCTCCCCACGCTCCTGCGCATCGCCATGGTGTTCAGCGTGGGCCTTGAATATTTTTTCTCGGACGATAAGAAGCGCCACGCGATTTCCATTGTGCGCGGGGCCGAGCGCAAGCGCTTTCCGGAACGGCCCGACGGGCGCGATATTTCCTTCCACTTCGAATCGCTCGATTTCACCGCGGTCGAACGCAAGCTCAGCGCCTACCACGCCGAATTTGAGCCGCTGCCTCCCGGAAAAGCACGCGTGCACCATCACGCGGGCGTGGAATTTCTGTCCGTTCTGCGGGGAAAGATGGAGCTGCGCATCGGAAACGAAGACTACGCCCTCGAATCGGGAGATTCGATTTATTTCGACTCCTCGCTGCCGCACTCCTACCGCAGAATCAGTCAGAAGCCTTGCACCGCGATCGTGGTGACGGTGCCCTGAGCGGAAGCCGTGCACCGGGCCGTCGCTCTGCCGAAATATCCATTCTGAAATACTGCGAAGCCCGTATAGACCGTATCGGCGGATACGGTAGGCTGTCGCCCGAGGTGCAAATCCGTGATAAGAACGATTCTCCTGATTCTTCTGGTGCTTTTGCTTCTGGGATCGCTGCCCACTTGGCCTTACAGCGCAGGGTGGGGCTATTACCCAAGCGGCGGACTCGGCCTTCTGCTGCTCATTTTGATAGTTCTTGCCGTGATGGGTAGGCTCTAGCAGTTTGTCCGGCGGAGCCGGGGAGTTGACGTCAGCGGTGGCAGAGAGCGGAGCGACATCCTTATGCGTCCATTACCGGCGCGCGGCGAAAAATTCCCTGAGCAGTTGCGCGGACTCGTCCGCCAGCACCCCCGCAATCACCGCGGCGCGGTGATTGAGCTGGGGATGGTCGAATACCGAAAAGCAGGAACGCACAGCGCCCCCTTTCACGTCGTCGGGGCCGTATACAAGGCGCGCAATGCGAGCCTGGATCATGGCTCCGGCACACATGGCGCACGGCTCTATGGTGACGTAGACAGTGGCGCCGGGCAGCCGGTAGTTTCGAACGGCGCGCGCGGCCTCGCGAAGCGCGACGATTTCGGCGTGCGCGGTGGGATCGCAATCCGCAATGGTGCGGTTTCCGGCGCGGGCAACGATGCGCTCGCCGATCACCACGGCCGCGCCCACGGGGACCTCGCCGCGATCCGCCGCAGCCCGTGCTTCGTCAAGCGCGGCACGCATGTAGAACTCGTCGACGTCGTTTTGCTGGTTCACGGTCAGTCAGAATAACATGCAGCTCGGGAGGGCCGGCGCATGGGCACGGGGTTCTTCAACTTCATTCACCAAGAGGAGCGGTCATGGCTGGTATAGAACATTTCGGGCGTTTCGGGCATCCCCTACTGCTCGCAGCCGTCATCGGCGCTACCTTTCCCGCCGCCTCGCCGGCACGGCAGGGTGACGCGCAAAAGACGGCGCCCACGACGTCCGCTAAACCGGCCGCCGCACAGGCGCCTGCGAAATCCGCGAGCGCTCCGGCCGCGAACTCGCCGGCCGACGCCTGGAAGCTCCTGATGCAAGGCGAGTCCTCCCCAAAATTTCGCGATCGCTCCGACGCCGTTTCCGCGTTAACGATTCTCGACCGCGACCGCAAAGCCATTTCGGCCATCGCCGACGCGCTCCAAGACAAAGAGGAAACCATCCGCGTGCTCGCGGCAAGCTCCCTGGGCGAGATCAAGGCCCGGTCCGCCATCCCCCAGCTGAAGGACACAATGAACAACGACAAATCGCCGCAAGTGAGCTTCGCCGCCGCCGAAGCGCTTTGGAAGATGGGCGACCGCGAGGGACGCGACATTTTCTATGAAGTACTCGACGGCGAGCGCAAAGTGAAGCCCGGCCTGCTCAAGAGCAAAATGCATGAGGCCCGCTTGGACATGCACGATCCCAAAGCGCTCGCGCTGATCGGCGTAAACGAAGCGAGCGGCGCGTTTCTCGGCCCTTTCTCGATGGGTGT